>NZ_SOHD01000001.1:0-31282 GCF_004403235.1 Cryobacterium sp. Hh38
TACCACTGGCCGCCGACTTGGATGAGGTCCTCGTAGAAGGTTGTCTGGCCGTGCTCGTCCTTGTCGTAGTCGAAGACCGGCTTGGCGCCAATTTCGGCCAGAGTGGCCTGCAGGGTGTCAGCGGTGCTGCGGGGCAGGTAGGCGCGGTCGGCCATGAAGTGCAGGATGGGGAAGCCGGCTGCGAGAATGGCCTTGACCAACCGGTTTCCTTCGCCGGCAATCTTGCCTGGTTTGTGAAAGCTGACGCCGTGGGCGAGCAGGGGAAAGTTCGCGCGTTCCCCCGGCGTGTTAGCGGTCATGGTGGTGATTTCAGCTTCGATGGCCCACTCTCGCTTGTCCTTGTAGGTGGTTCCGCTGCCGTCGTGGTTGCCCTGACGTACGTACCAGCCGCCGTCGTAGTTAATGCTGCAGTGAGCGCCATCAGGGTTCTTCCTGCTTGGACCGCCGAGCCAGCCGTTGAGAGGAATTTTCGTTGCGTCGAGGGCCGTGTTGCCCTTGAACCGGCGGCGGAGTTCTCGAGGCATGAGCGCGATGGACCCGTTCAGTAGCCCGTTGCAGAGGGTGGAGAGGCGAGCCTGCTTGACGGCGGTGTCGGCTGGGTCGCGAGCGGCGAGAATCTCCTTGTATTCCTGGCGGGTGGGTAGTTTGCGGCGGTTGCCGGGGAAGGGGTCGATGAGGCGTTGCAGCCGCGAGACGGCTCGCCAGAGGCAGTCGTACCAGAAGGCATGCTCGACGTCGTGAACGCGGATGCCAAGGCTTTCGCGTTCGGCATCCGTCAAACGCAGAATTGTCGAGGCCATGTTGTTGAAGCGGAGGTCACTGTCGATACGTATTTGGATGAGAATCACTGCGAGGGCGGCATGTTCGTCGATGGTTTGCTTGCGGCCTCGCGGAGAGGTGAAGCCGGATTCGAGTCGCCATGTCTTGATAAGCGCACGAACTTTGGCGGACTCAAGAACACGCATTGTCTCGCTCACGTAGACCCGGAGGGGGTCTGTCGTGATGCGGCGCATATACATGGCGTTCGTCATGCCAAATGCCTCAAGCATCCAGGCCTCAGCGTCGTGCACGCGCGCGCGGTCAATACGCGGAATCACTTGTTCAGCTCCCCACGCAGGTGTTTGCGGTACGTGAGGGTGTCCAGCTCGGGCACGTGCTGAAGAAGGCGGGCAAGGTTCTCGAATTTGCCGACGCCGCTGGCGGTCATGAGCGCGCGCATGTCGGTGCGACCGGCCAGGTGTGTCACGAGCCAGGTCGCTCGCATGCGGTTGGTTTGCGGCCGCGGCATTCCGGGCGGCTGAACGCTTTGTTGAATGAAACCGGTGACGAGGTTCTTGCTGTTGTTCTTACGGGTCGGGCTGCCGAATACGCGGTCGCCAGCGTTGAGTCCGTCCAGGGCCACACGCAGCCAGGGCTCCCAGCGTGCCAGAAGTGGCACTTGGCGGGCATTGTTGCCGCGCACGGCCACGAGCGCGCCGTGGCTATCGAACTGGATATCCTCACGCCGCGCTTCACACACCTCGTTGGACCACAGGCCGCCTCCGGTGCAGAGCGCCAACAGAACGGTTGCGTTGCGTTCCCGACCGGGCGTGTTCTGTCCCCTGGCCCAGAACTCGAGCCGGGTCAGGTCTGCGTCGGAGTACGGCTCCATGCTGACGCGTGAATTCAGCGCCGTCAGCTCTGCCGCGGGGCTATCGGGGAGGAGTACCTCGGAGATGCGCAGCAGGATTGCTCGGTAGTTGCGGCGTGTTCCTTCTGCCTGGTTCATGACATCGCTGGTGTACCGCGAGATGAGGTCAGGGCGGAAGATAATCTGCGGCTGCAGCGGGAAGCCGGCGACGTTTACCGCCCAGTCCACATAGTGCGAGCAGACGATAAGAAGCCGAGACGTCGTGTACGCACAATTGGGTGCGGTGATAGCGACAGTGTCTTCAACGAACTCTCGGATGCGTTCCCACCGCTGCGGCGATATTTCGGGCTGGTACCGCACCATCACGGTGACGCACGCTGCCGGAAGGACTGAGTGAATGCTGGGCGCGATGCCTGTCGGGTCGTCGACGAGGTTGGTGCGTCGCAGCCGGCCGAGCAGGCTGCTGATGAGTTGGGCGTCGAAAACCCACGGGTCGCTCCAGCACATCCTCGTGATGCAGGTCGAAGTCTGGAGAGGGCTACGGGCGGGGGCATGGTGTTTCCTGGTGCTGGTGCTGGTGCGCTCGCGCTGTGGGCGCGTGGGATGTTCGAAGTAGACGGTCGAGCTAACCGAGGCCGAGCTGGAAAGCGGAAGGCGGAACGCAGCACGAGTATGCAGGGACGGGGAGGGGGATGAGTGGGAGGGGGTCATACGGTCTCTATGCGATCCGACGTGAATCGGGTGTCGCACAAAGCGGTGTAACTTCAATCTGTTTGTAATAACTGCTATGTGACTAGAAATTGTGATAAATATCCGGTAGATATTCGCGTCCTGATAGGCTTTGATCATGCCCAAGAAGCCCAAACCTGGCGGTCACGTGTTCGAACCGCGAGCTCGGATGCAGGTCCCCAAGAGCTTCGGAAAGATGGGGATTGCGTGCGCTGCCGTTGGTAAATCGGATGCGCAGCTAGCTGCTGCGCAATTCCAGCATCTGGTCGCCAACACCATCCGAGAATGCATCACGAGACGATCCGGCACGCTGCGATTGTTTCTGGAAGGCGCCGAATTCCCCGTGGAGATGACCTACGACAGGGTCAGCCGTATTCTGCGAGGCGAAACGATGATGACCATCACCGATCTCCTGATCTGGACCGCTGCGTTCCCAGAGGTTCGCGTTCTTGCTGCCGAGCTCGTTGCTGCCGAACCTCTAGGGCACGACAAGGAGCAGTCGCCGGCCTCTTCGGAAACTACGCCGGACGTTCCGAAATGACTCGTTCGATTTTCGCCACGAGCGAGCTTTCGTGCCAGTAGTAGTCGATCGAGTCTGACCATCCGTCAGTATGCATGGTCCAGCGCCCACCGCGACCCACGGTGAGGGTGTCAATGCTTCGCAGTGGCCGTGCCACATCGTTGATCCCCGGGGTGGCGTTGGTGCCGGGCACCCGGGTCACAGTGTGCGCGTCCAGATCAAAGTAGTGGGTGCTGTCGCGGGTTGAGACCTGCCACAGTCCACCTTCACTGCCAGTCAAGGATGTGACGGTGTTGTCATCGGGTGCGTCTGTCGTACTCATGGGAACCTCCGGCCGTTGGCCCCCGAATTAGGAGTCAGGCTCCGAGGCTAATTTCCTTTAGGCGCGGGTGTGCTCCGTGCAGGAATACATCTTTTCGCCGGCGCCGTGCCGTGCCGCGCATGTCCTTTCCGATACCGCACGCCGTGCGGGTCGGAAAGATGCTCATGACCGAACCAAACGCTCTGTCGACCCTCCATACCGAGTACGCAAGGGTTCGACGACTCGGACCCGACGGGCTCAGCGCCGATCAGGCCCGTTCCCTTAGCTACTTCGTTCGCGAACTACAGCTTCGAGATGCGCAACCCGGCGAGGCCCAGATCCCCGACGCCATCATAAGGTGGCTCCAGAACGTTTTCGCGTTGGAGGACTTCATCGCGCGTCTGAACCGAATGCCTCGCGAGAACCGTCGGCTACCAGCCAACTCGATTTCTGACGAAGAGAAAACCCTGACCGCCTTCGTTCGCGCGCAACGCCGAGCCTTCGCTGGAGCGCGCCTCTGCACATATCAGGAGCGCCGGCTCGCGGCCATCGAAGGGTTCAGCTTTCATCTCCGCGACGACGTTTGGATCTCACGCTTCAGGGAGTATCGAGACTTCATCACGGAGAACGGGCGGGTGCCCCGCCTCCGGAGCCACGAAGACAAGGAACACTCCCTCGCGGCGTGGGCGGCGAAACAGCGCCTGGCGTATCGTCGGGGGCGCTTGTCGCGAGAGCGCATGCTCGATCTCAGCGGCTCGGGCTTCTGGACATGGGGACGTTGACGAGATAAGCGAGACCAGACTTCTCGTTGCCTACAAAACTTCGCACTCGATCCCTACCAGGCCGGCGTGTGACGCACGGATAGGGCCGCGGTCCGTGCCGGAATACACTTTCGGCGTCGTCTGGCTCCTGCCGATCTGGCCGTGCAGAATCGAAACATGACTGACGATCACGCTGGTGCCGGACTCGACGCGGCTGCCTCACTGAGCAGGTCGGACGACGGTGTCGCTGCTCAGGCACAGTCCGCGACGATGTCATTGGAACTCGCCTACAGCCTCCTCGCAACAGAACACATGTGGCGGCTATTGGACGCAGAGTTCGGGCTGCTCACGGAGCGGGAAGTCGCCCAACTTCTCCAAGTCCCACCAACGGCTCGCAATTGGTTCTCGGAACGTCGGAAAGCAGGCCAGATCATCGGCGTTCGACGCGGGAACTCTTACCGGTACTTCGGATTTCAATTCGATCGGGAGCTGTCGGTCATCCTTCCATTTGTTGAGACCTTGCTCGATCTGGCCCGCGTCAACGAGTGGACCACCGAGAGCCTGAGTCTCTGGATGCTGAGTCCGTCCACGTCATTCGCCGGGGAAGGCCGGCCGGTGGACCACCTTCGGGAGCCGGAGGCGGTCTTGGCGGCCGCGAAGCTCCAAATGGAGGAGCTATGGTGACGCGGACAGGCGATCTCGTCGGGGAAGCGCGCGTCTGGGGACGTCGTCCCCATGACTGATCCGAAAGGCGACGCGTTTGCGATGCCGTCAACAACGATCACGCAGCGCGACCTGGTCTTTCCGGCACGCGGCGCAAACCCGGACCTGCTGCCGGCCTACGCCCTAATCCCGGAGCAGTATAGGAATCCGGAGCCGTCGAGAGATCCCGAGGCGCTGAAATGGGCCGCGTTCCAAAGCCTGTGGTTCTTTCATGGGTTACCGGCCACCGTGCAGCTTTACCCGCGCCCCGGAATCAACTCGCAACAGGCCTTCGACCACCTACGAGTCGTTCAAGGCTGCTACGGTTCACCGCATGAACACAAGGCCGCAGCGGTCGCCTGGCTGGCCTCCCAGTGGTTTTTTGATTATGACTTCGACGGTGCGGCCGGGCCGGGCAGTAACCCGAGCTGATAATGGTCCCTGCGGCCAGGGTCGGCCCGGGGCATCCGTATGCGGAGAACGCTGGCGAGTATCTCCCGGTGAGTGGCGTGCGGTGCGGCAGGGCCGGTCAACGGTTACGGAATTCGTTTCTCACAAAGTCGGCCTGCTCGGGCGAGAGACACCAGCGCACGCCTTTTTCGGCCTCGGAGCGCCATGACTGCGTCCGCAGCCAGCGCCGGATCGCCTTCCCGCCGTCTCTATGCCCGAGGGCGCGGGCGAGTTCGGGAGGTGTGATTGCGTCGTTCGATGTGGCCATACGTAAAGCCTAGGTCTGCATCCTCGGGCCGCCTCGCCGAGCATGGACTCATCCCTGACGGCGGAAGTCCATGACTCGATAGCATGGCTATTGTCGGAGGGGGCTGAGACGCTGAAGTTCCTCGCAGGTGCATTGCAAACAAAGGAACTGAGATGAGCGACGAGATTGTGACGGAACCGGACACCGCACCTAGCGAAGAAACTAGTCTTGTCGGCACTGTCGGCACTGTCGGCACTGACGGCGGGGCAGGGCCGGTGGCGACGCTCGTCGAGATCGAAAACGGCCTCGCAGTGCTGTTCGGTGATCACGTGCCCGAGGGCCTGGAGGTCGTCCCGTTCACCCTGATCGACACTGCGACGCGCTCTGCGATGTCTGCAGTGGTTGCGGGATCGTTCGGCGCGGGCAACGTCGTTGCTCAGGGAGTGAATGGTGTCCTGCAAGCGCAAGGCCTGGTGCGCTTGGCTCCCCAAACGATCAAGGCTCTCAAAACCATGACGCCCGTGGTCAAGGACGGGTGGAATCTGGGCACCCTCGGCGTCCCTGGAAGATTCGGTACTGCCGTGCGGTGGCTGCCCGCGTCCGCAGCGACGGCGACATCGGTCATCGCCTCGATGGGCCAAGCGCTCACCTTGATGGCGATCCAAGTCCAGCTCAATCAGATCGCCAACGTTGCCCAGCACAACGTCGAACTCACCTCCAAAGTGATGGAACTCGTGCGGCAGAAGGAATTGTCGACCGTCATCGGATACCACAAAACGCTCATTCGGGAGCTGGGTCACGCTCGTCAGATCGGAGAGGTGACAAGCGCCGTTTTTGAGGAGATTCGCGGCTATCAAGGGGAGCTCTCGAATCAATGGGATTTCTACGAGACGGCCGTTCGACGGCATGCCAAAGAACTCGAATCAAAGCTGGGCCACAAGGAGCGCCAGCAGTACTTGACTGATCACGGGCAGGCGATCGTCGCGGATATTCATGCGCTTCTCCTGGCAAAAGCGTCGTGGTTTGTCTATGACGCGTTGCGCGCTGGCCACTTGCTCAAGAGCGCGAAGTCCAATTCACAGGACGAGATGTTGTTGAGGACTTTGGTGTCGAACGCGAAGTCCTTGCATGCGAAGACACTGGACGAGACTGACTGGCTCCTCGACCAGCTCAGCCGAGAGTTCGCCGTCATCAGCGAACTTCCCGGAAAGAGAACCATCAAGATTGGCAGTACGTCCCGTGCCGCGAAGGACGCGACTGCCCTCGTGCGGCAGTTGCAACAGGCCTTGGTCTCCATCCGAGGAGAGGACACTCCGAAGGAGCCCGAACCCCTCGTTCTACCGTCGATCCTCGTGTTCGAAGGCGAAGTCCCGAGTGAGCTCGAGCGAATCCTACCCCTGCGCCTCAGGACCGGTGAGCGGGTCCTCGCATTGGGTGACGCATCCTGCTCCCGCTGGAACCTGCCCTTCCTCGATTCCGGCTGGGTCGTGGTGACCGACCAACGCGTCCTCATCACCAAACAGGATTCCCTCCGGCGGGTGGGCGCGATCGACACCGAGCTTGCCGTCGACGACATCCGCTATGTACGCAGATCCGACCAAACCGACAAGGCAACCACCGTCGAAGTCATCACCAAAGACATCACCCTGACCTTGAAATTCCCCTCCTGGTCGAAAACAGGTCAGTCCCGAACGGATGCGCAGCGCTTGGGCGAGCTGGTAGCCAGTTACATGCGCCTGCCGGATTCCGAGGTGCCGAAAGTGGAACGCCGTGAACTCGACGCCGCTGTCGATCAGGCGGCCAACGCCAGCATCGGCGCCGGTGCATCCGCTTCCACCCATCACTAAGGATCCTGGGCGACATCAGCCTCTCGCACGTTAAAATGACCCCCCAACTGGCTTTGCCTCACGCTTCGCCCCAGATATTTCAGGTCTGCGCTGTTCCTGCTCAGGGGCGCGAGTGCTGGTCTGCGATGTCAGCGGTCGCTCATAGTCTGAAAGACTCGACACAACGCAGTTGAGCGAGGAGCAAGCCTCGACTAAATATGCGTTTCAACAAGGGGAGCACCACAGTGGTTACTGGGGAATTGAAATCACAGATCGACAAGGTCTGGAACGCTTTTTGGACCGGCGGCATCGCCAACCCGGTCGAGGTGATCGAACAGATCACCTACCTGCTCTTCATTCGCCGGCTCGACGACCTGCACACCCTCGCCGAGAACAAAGCGAACCGCACCGGCCAGCCGATTGAGAACCGCGTGTTCCCCGACGGCCAAGATGACACCGGCCGCGCACCCCGCGACTACAACGACATGCGCTGGTCGGTCTTCTCCAACCGTTCGCCCGACGAGATGTTCACCATCGTGGGGCAGCACGTGTTCCCGTTCTTGCAGCAGCTCGGTGAGAAGGGCTCCAGCTACGCCCGCAACATGAAGGACGCCCGCTTCACCATCCCCACCCCCGCCCTGCTCGTGAAGGTCGTTGACCTGCTCGCTGCCATTCCCATGGAGGACCGCGACACCAAGGGTGACGTGTACGAGTACATGCTCTCCAAGCTGGCCACCGCCGGCACGAACGGGCAGTTCCGCACCCCGCGCCACATCATCAAGCTCATGGTCGACATGACGGCGCCCACCCCCACCGACACGATCATCGACCCCGCCGCGGGAACGGCCGGCTTTCTCGTCGTCGCCGGCGAATACCTGCGGGAGCACCACCCCGAAATCTTCACGGATGCGGCCAGCCGCGCCCACTTCAACGGCCCGGCCTTCACCGGCTACGACTCCGACGCCGCCATGGCCCGCATCGGCAGCATGAACCTGATGCTGCACGGAGTGGACAACCCCACCATGGAGCGCGGTGATTCCCTGGGTGAGCTGCACCCCACCACCGAGAGTTATAGCCTCGTCCTCGCCAACCCACCGTTCGCCGGAAGTCTCGATTACGAGACCACGGCGAAGGACCTGCTCGACGTCGTGAAAACTAAAAAGACCGAGCTGCTCTTTCTCGTACTGATGCTGCGCATGCTCAAAAACGGCGGCCGAGCGGCCGTGATCGTTCCCGACGGCGTGCTCTTCGGCTCGTCGAAGGCCCACAAAGAACTGCGCCGCATCCTCGTAGAAGACCACAAACTCGACGCTGTCGTGAAGCTCCCCAGCGGTGTCTTCAAGCCGTACGCCGGAGTCTCCACGGCCATCCTGTTCTTCACGAAGACCAGCTCCGGTGGCACCGACAACGTGTGGTTCTACGACGTGCAGGCCGACGGCTTCTCCCTGGATGACAAACGCACCGAACTAGACACCAGAGTTCACGAGCAGAACAACCTGCCCGACACCTTCGCCCGGTGGTCGAGCCTGTCCGCCCCCGACAGCCCCGAACTCACACGGGCCCGCACCACTCAGTCCTTCATGGTTCCTAAGGCCGAGATCGCCGCCCAGGGCTATGACCTGTCCCTCAACCGGTACAAAGAGGTCGAGCACGAGGTCGTCGTTCACCGGACCCCGGTCGAGATCCTGGACGATCTCGCCGCGCTGGACGATGATATTTCGGCGGGTATGACAGAGCTGAGGACGACCCTGGGTGCCCACGTATGACCGCTATAGCGGCGCTTGGGGACCTAGCTGAATTCATACGTGGTGTGACCTTCAAGCCTGAGCAAGTATCGACGTCCGATGACGTTGAGGCTGTCGCGTGTCTTCGAACCAAGAATGTACAGGCGCAACTTGAAACCTCAGATCTTGTATTCGTTCCGCGGAGCGTCGTAAAAAACGAGGCCCAAATGGTTCGTCACGGCGACATCGTCATTTCGAGCGCCAACAGTTGGAACTTGGTAGGCAAATCTTCATGGGTCGGTGACCTGGACTTTGAGGCAGCGATTGGAGGGTTCATTTGCTTACTCAGAGTTACCCGAGACGATGTTGACGCACGATATCTGTATCGCTGGTTTTCATCGCCTCGTATTCAAGCCATTGTTCGAAGCTTTGGGCAAAAGACGACGAACATCTCGAACCTGAACTTGGGTAGAGCGCGCGAACTTGAAGTTCCACTGCCACCTCTCCCGGAGCAGCGTCGTATCGCGGCGATCCTCGATCAGGCTGACGAGCTGCGCACCAAACGCCGCCGAGCGCTCCAGCTTCTCGACGAACTCGCCGACGCCATCTTTGTTGACATGTTTGGAACCCCTAGCGATTTTCGGGGAGAGCTAATGGCTTTCGGAGAGCTCGGCCGCGTAGTTACTGGGAAGACTCCACCCGGAGCACGTGAAGGGATGTTTGGAGATTTTGTTCCATTCGTTACGCCTGGGGATCTGGGGCGCGAACTGACGCCCGGTCGCGGATTGAGCCAGGCGGGTTCTGCCACAGTCCCGCTAGTTGCCTCCGGCTCGCTCCTCGTCTGTTGTATCGGAGCAACGATTGGGAAAATCGGCATGGCTGCCGAACCGTCGGGCTTCAATCAGCAGATCAATGCAGTCGAGTGGGGCCCCCTCGTGGACTCTACTTTTGGATTGTTCGCAACCCGCCAGCGACGCGACGAAATTGTACACAGCGCATCAAGTACAACCATGCCGATTCTTAACAAGGGCGCATTCCAGAAGATCCAGATCGCGATTCCTAAAATTGAGCACCAAAAGGCGTTTGCAACCCAAATCGGTGTTTTGATGGGCCACAAAAGCGCTTCGCAATACGAGGAAGTGCTGCTCGATGAACTCTTCGCATCCCTGCAGCACCGGGCCTTCCGAGGAGAGCTATGAGTGATCTGGTCGAATCGGTTGAGCAGCCCGACAACATCTCAACGCTGCCGCAGTGGCACGTCTTCATGCGACCACTCTTAGAGGTCCTCTCCGATGGAAATTCATGGTCCAAGAAGGACTTGGAGCAGGCAACGCTCGACAAGGCGGGTGTCACTTCGGAGCAGCGCAATGAGTTGCTTCCGTCCGGTCAGTATCGGGCGATCAACCGCATCGGGTGGGCCACGTCCCATCTCTTCCAGGCTCAGGCACTGGAGAAACCCATGAGAGCGGTCAGGAGGATAACGTCCACCGGCCAGAACTTACTGGAAGAATACCCGGCCGGTTTTGGCAAGAGTGCCCTAGAGGAGATTCCCGCATTTCTGGCGTATATCCCGTCGCGTGGCCCGCTCAGCAACGGGGCGTTGGCAAGCGGTTCCGAGAGCCCGGACATGGACGAAGACCCGATGGAACTGATCGAGGCTGGTATTGCGGCGTTTGAATCCGAGGCTGCCTCCGAACTGATTCGGAAGCTGCGGGAGAAACATCCCGATTTCTTCGAGCAGGCGGTCGTGGATGTGCTCAACAAGATGGGTTACGGCGGTACTGAGGAGCGTGGGCGGCGCCTCGGTGGCTCTGGTGATGGTGGGGTGGATGGCGTGATTGATCAGGACGCTCTCGGCCTCAACCGCATTTACGTGCAGGCGAAGCGCTACGGCGAGGGAAACTCCGTGCAGCGTCCCGAGATTCAGGGTTTCGTGGGTGCGTTGGCTGGCAAGGGGGCTGCCCAGGGTGTCTTTGTCACCACGGGCCTTTTTTCCAAGGGGGCCCGCGAGTATGTGGGGCAGATTCCGAGCCGGGTTGTTCTCATTGATGGGCCGCGTCTGGCGGAGCTCATGATTCGGTACCGCGTGGGTGTGCAGATTAAGCGCACGTACGAGGTCGTTGAGGTCGACGAAGACTACTTCGAATAGGGGCGAACTCCTTCGGCGTCAGTGCTGGCCGATAGAGTCTGCCTTATAAGCGTTTGTGACCACGGGGGTGTGTGGATGGGTAATTTCGATTTTGTGACTGCGGCGTGGCCGGGCATCAGTGACGAAGCGCGGCGGGCTGAACACTACGCCTTCGGTGAGCCTCGGTCATCCGTTTTCTATGCCCGTCGCACTCTTGAACTGACCGTGCATTGGCTCTATCAGGCTGATGAGTCGCTCAGCCTGCCGTACAACAACGACCTCTCGAGCCTGTTGTTCGAGCCTACGTTCAAGACGCTGGTGGGCCCGGGCATCCACGCGAAGATGAACGTTATTCGCATGCGTGGCAACGATGCCGTGCACCGCGCCGGGGCGATGACTGACGCCCAGAGTCTGCCGGTGGTTCGGGAGCTCTTTCATGTGCTGATCTGGCTTGCGTCCCGTTACGCGGCGACGCCCGAGCTGCGCCCAGCGCCGGGGGTTCCGTTTGATGCCGCCTCGATTCCTCGCCCGCAGCCGGGGGCTGCGGCTCACACTCGTGAACAGTTGCAGAAACTCGCCGAAGGGAACGCTGCCAAAGACGCACAGCTGGCGAAGGCCAACGCAGACAACGACAGCATGGCCGCTGAACTCGCGGAGCTGCGCGCAGCTATGGCCGCCATCACCGCTGCGAACACGGTCATCCCCGACACGCATGATTACCGTGAGAACGAAACCCGGCATCTGTTCATAGACCTGCTGCTCAGCGAAGCTGGTTGGCCCCTCACCGAGGATCGCGATCGGGAGTTTCCGGTCATCGGAATGCCCGCGGCGGCCGGGGCGAAGAGCAGCGCCCCCGGCAAGGGGTTCGTGGACTACGTGCTCTGGGGCGATGACGGCCTACCGCTTGGCGTGGTCGAGGCCAAGCGCACCACCCGTGACCCCAAAGTGGGCCAGGAACAGGCCCGGCTCTACGCGGATGCCCTCGAGCAACAGTTCGGTCAACGCCCGGTGATCTTTTACACGAACGGGTACGAACACCACATCTGGGACGACACGATGTACCCGCCGCGGCAGGTGGCCGGGTTCTATACCCGCGACCAGCTTGCGCTGCTGGTGCAGCGACGTACGGCGAAGCATCTTCTCGTTGCCTCGGGCAAGGCACCGGGCACGACGATCAACACCGACATTGTGGGGCGGCACTACCAAGTTCAGGCCGTGGCCAAGATCGCCGAGAGCTTCGAGGCCGGCCACGAACGGAAGGCACTGCTGGTGATGGCCACCGGCAGTGGCAAGACCCGCACGGTGATTGCCCTCACCGACCTTCTCATGCGGGCCAACTGGGCCAAACGTGTGCTCTTCCTCGCCGACCGGATCGCCTTGGTCAATCAGGCCGCGGGAGCGTTCAAAGAGCACCTGCCGGCTGCGGCCCCGGTGAACCTGCTCACGGACCGCGATACCGACGGGCGTGTGTTCGTCTCGACGTACGGCACGATGATGGGGCTGATCGACCAGGGCGGTTCCACGGGCGACGATGCGGGCGGGGGGCTGCGCCGGTTCGGCCCCGGCTACTTCGACCTGATCATCATCGACGAAGCGCACCGGTCGGTGTACCAAAAATACGGCGAGATCTTCTCCTACTTCGACTCCCTGCTCGTGGGCCTCACCGCGACGCCGAAGGATGAGGTCGACCACAACACCTACAGTCTCTTCAACCTGGAAGACGGGGTCCCCACCGATTCGTATGAGCTCGGTCAGGCCATCGCCGACAAGTACTTGGTACCGCCCGTCGCACGGCCAATCGCGCTGGGGTTTATGAACCGCGGCATCCGCTACGCCGATTTGAGCGCTGACGAGCGCGACCAATGGGACATGCTCGATTGGGATGACGGCCTCGTTCCCGACGCGATCGATGCGGCTGCGGTGAACAAGTGGTTGTTCAACGCCGACACCGTCGACAAGGTGCTGGAAGTACTCATGCGCGAGGGCCGGTGGGTGGCCGGAGGTGACCGGCTCGGCAAGACCATCGTGTTTGCGAAGACCAATGCGCACGCCGAGTTCATCGCCGACCGGTTCAACGCCAACTACCCCGAGTTCGCCGGTCAGTTCGCCCGAGTTGTCACCTACAAGACCGAATACGTGCAAAATCTGATAGGCACTTTCTCCAAGACCGACGGGTCCCCGCAGATCGCGATCTCGGTGGACATGCTCGACACGGGCATCGACGTGCCGGACGTCGTGAACCTGGTCTTCTTCAAGCCCGTGTACTCGAAGACCAAGTACTGGCAGATGATCGGCCGCGGCACACGCCTCCGCCCCGACCTATATGGGCCCGGCGCCGACAAAGAAGACTTCATGATCTTCGACGTCTGCGGCAACATCGAGTTCTTCAACGCGGAGATGACGGACGCTGCTGCCAGCCAGGTAGAACCTCTGCACCAACGCTCCTTCAAAGCGCGGATTGGTCTGCTTCGGGCGCTCGACTCCCTCGCCTCACCCCACGAAAGCCACATGGCCCTGCGGTTGTCGCTGGCCACCCGGTTGCACGACACCGTCGCCGGCATGAACCACGGCAACTTCCTCGTACGAAAACATCTGCGGCAGGCTGAGCATTTCGCCACCGTCAACGCCTGGAACACTCCAACGGCCGAAGAGTTGGATGCTGCCGCCGAGCACCTATCGGGCTTACCGTCGAGCGTGCACGCCCTAGACACCGATGAAGACGCCAAACGCTTCGACCTGCTCGCGCTCCGGGGCCAGCTCGGAGTCGTGAGCCTAGAACCGGAAGATGTAGACGCATTTGCTCGTGCCAAGGTGCGGCTGCAAGCCATTGCCGACGCGCTCGGCGAGCAACGCAACATCCCGGTCATCAAACAGAACCTTGAGCTGATTCAGGCCGTCGCCAGTGATGAGTGGTGGGACGGCGTGACCGTCGGCATGCTCGAGCTGATGCGGTTGCGGCTCCGCGCTCTCGTGCGCCTCGTCGATAAGACGAAGCAGGCCATCGTGTACACCGACTTTGAAGACACCCTTGGCGAGTTTGAGCCGGCTGAGGTGCGGATCGTGACGCCCGGTGTTGACCGGGATCGCTTTCGCGAGAAGCTCCTCGCGTTCCTCCGCGAACACCAGGACCAGGTCGTGCTGCACAAGCTGCGCATGGGACGCCAGCTCACGGCCCTCGACCTGGCCGAACTCGAACGCATCCTGACCGAAACCGGCGGGTTCTCACCCGCCGAAATAGCGGCGGGCGCCACCGAAGCCAACGGACTCGGCCTGTTCATCCGGTCGGTCGCGGGCATGGATCGCGGCGCGGCATCCGAAGCCTTGGACTCTTTCGTCGGCGGCGTGACCTTCANGCGAACCAGTTGGCGTTCGTCAAGCTCATCATCGATCAGCTCACCCAGCGTGGCGCAGTGGCGACGGGTCTTCTGTATGAAGCGCCTTTCACTGATTACGCGCCGCACGGGCCGGACGAGCTGTTCACCAATGCACAGGTGACAAACCTGATCGACGTGTTGAAGCATGTGGCAGCGACCGCTGCGGCGTCGTGAGGCTTTTCACCCGAGCCGTGGAGATCACTTCCGGAACTCGCAGGTGACTTGCGGCACGTGGACACGCGAAGTGACAGTCAGTATCCGTGACAACACGGCCATCGACATGGCGTCGAATTGGGCGCGGCGAGAGACGAGACCATTCTGAACATCACCGAATCCATGCAGAATAGGGCCTTAGGGGCAGGACCCCTTTTCGATGAATCATCGCGGGTCGCTCTCGACTGCGCCTTTTGCTTGTGTGCCTACTTCATCGTCAGCGCAGAGACGCTTTCGGAGCATTGGCGTCACCTAAATTCGTTGCAGCGTGCGGTTCTGGTGATTCAGGCACGCTCGCTGCCGTCGGCGTTCATGCTGACAGGCATTGCTGGCGCCGCCTTCGTCGTTCAGTGGGTCGAGAATCTTGATGTCCCTGACAACGCGAAATCCCTCTCCGATCCTGCCGCGCTTTCCGACGCGCTGTTGGACTTAGAACACCAGCGGCTGGAGGAGCAGCGCAAGGCCGGAATCGAGAAGCGCAAGATGCTTCAGAAAATGGATGCGGACAAAATATCCGGTTCGGAACCTCGGCCGCGTGGAACGGCGTCTGATAGTCGCACGGCGGCCGAGAGCCATGCCGGTTACCAGCGAGAGAGGGAAACGCTATCAAAGGCCTTGGAAGCGCGCTGTCGCCATTGCGGGGCGACGAACCAGCAATACCGACTGTGCCGCAGTTGCAAGCGGGTTCGATAACCGGTTGGGCAAGACTGTCCCCGACCTACTATCTGCGCAGGGTCGGCCCACATGGAACATTTGAAGGGAAGTCACTGAGTGCAATGGCTCTATGAACGCAACGCCGACAATTCGGCGCGATTCGTCCTCGGGACGGTGGGCGAGAAACCTCTCGTCTGTTTCGGGATCAACCCGAGCACCGCGGAGCCGAATCACCTCGACCGGACCGTAAACATCGTGAGCCAGGTGGCTGCACTGAACGGCTTCGACAGCTTCGTCATGCTGAACGTCTATGCTCAACGTTCGACCGATCCGGATGGCCTGGACGAGTGCGTCCGTCCTGCATTCAAGAACGAGAACGAGCGCCAGATCGCAGCCTTCGTAGGCGGGCGGAATCTTACGCTCTGGGGCGCTTGGGGACAGCTCGTCGAGCTGAGGGGCTACCTGCCGTCGCTCCTGCAAGACATCGTCGCACTTCCAGAAGTAGCAAACTGCTCCTGGGTATCCCGCGGTCGGGTGACCAAGGGCGGCCACCCGCATCACCCGCTGTACGTTAAGAAGGATGCTCCACTCGAGCCCTTCAACGTCGATCCTTACCGGTGAGGAGTTGACTGGGTGTGTCACAAGAGGAATAGGGGAGAGACATGAAAATCCATCCGACGGAACAGATCCCGCTTCGCAAGGCGCGACCGCTGTCAAAGGTACGAGTTGAGACCCTAGGACTGCTCGATACGCGCCCTGAAGATCTTGACTGCCTCGGCGGCGAGTTTGTTGTTCTGGGTGACGACCATTCCCTAGACATCTTTATGCGTGACCCTGAGACCGGGCGCAGAATCAAGGGGTTCAAGATCTGGTCGGAAGGCTCGGGAGTTTGCCTCTTAGGAGGCGATACGAAGATCACAGAGGCAGTTGCACCCCAGCCTGCGGGGCATCCTGAGGAGATCGCAAAGCGCGCGACCGATGGCCAACGCATCGTCGCGTCCACCGATGAGACCATCCGTTGGCAGAGTGAAACCCATCCCTTCATTTGGGAGTGTTCCGAACTGGATACTGCCGTTGACGGAACCACTGATGCCGAGTTCGGTTTGGAGACGCTCCTATACGCGATTCCTGTCGCACCCGAAGAAGTCCTGCCTGTTCTCCATGCGGCTGTCGCGAGGAGCTACGACGACGTTCTTGATTTCTACGAGAAGTTCAATGAGCCGCTTCCGCAGTGGGATCAGAACGGCTACAAACTGCCGCGCTGATGCACGGGTCTTCCGCGCGATTCGGTGACAGGTAGACCTGCCCGTACCGCACGCCAGGGGAGGAAGTGGCATCGTCCGGACTTCGGCTGTCCGAGTCGGGCTGGAACGCAGCACGTTTGGCCGTGCTCTGAGCAGGACAGGGTGATCGGCGGGTTGGCCGGGATGGGCAAAACAGAATCTGACATATGGAGTGTTATCGGCGCCGGACGCTACGTCCGTCAGCTGCACTGGGTGGAGTCGACGTGACAACGGCGCTCCATCGCCCAGTAGCGTGGGGCTATGCCGATCGAGTGGATTCCTGTCCCGATCAAGGATGAAGGGAGCGAGGATGAGCCGCTCGGGAGCAAACCCAAGTTCTGGGTGGTTGATCCCGCCGATGGTCATCATTGGCTTTTCAAATATGCCCGATCGAGAGACGGTGAAGTTCGCGGGGAGGATTGGGCGGAATGGACCGTCCATCACATCGCAACTCTGATCGGCATCCCAACGGCAGAGATCCGTCCCGCATACTGCCGCGAGCAGCGCGGAATTGTTTCGCGGTCCGTTATCTCTCTTCATACGGGGCAGAGGCTCGTGCATGGCAACAGCCTGTTGTCTGAATCGAATCCGTTCTACCAAACCGGTCTCGGTAGAGGGAACGTGGACTACACAGTGGAGGCGGTTTGCCGTTCCCTGGCGGGCGTGGCTGCGCCGCTAGTCGATCCGCAGTTGTCTGATTTGTCGGGTTTCGACGTGTGGGCAGGATATGTCGTGCTTGACGCACTCGTAGCGGGTCGAGATCGCCACCACGAGAACTGGGGTGTGATCAGCGAACGAGGACGGCGAAGCCTTTCGCCGTCCTTCGATCACGGAAATGCGCTGGGTTTTCAGGAGCATGATGATCGCCGACAACGGTGCCTCGACGACGCCACCCAGATGATCGCTTGGGCGGCCCGCGGTCGAAGCCACCACTTCGCGGGGAAGCCCTCCCTCGTCGCGGTTGCTCACGACGCGCTGACGCGGGCATCGCCTGCCGCGCGTCAGTATTGGAAGGCTAAGATCGAGAATCTAGACTTGGATCAGGTGCAGGCTCTCGTGGCGCACGTACCGGCAGACTTGATGTCAGAGGCAGCCCGTAGATTTACGGTGCAACTCGTTGAAGTGAACAAGAGGAGGTTGCTGGATGGCTACCCAAGGACTTGAAGATACCCGGACCGCAGCGCTGCAAAGTGCCCGGCGCCTGCTCCTCATCTGGCAAAATCCTGCGACTCGGAAGTTCGTCCAGGTCGGACAACTCGATCACCTTCTCGACGGAAAGTACGTGTTCCAATATCTTCCTGCTGCCACTACCGACCCAGACTTTTTTGCCCTCGACGAATACCCGGTCTTAGACAGGTCATACGTGTCGAGTGCCCTACCGGTTTTCTTCGCCAACCGCATCATGTCCTCGGGGCGCGCCTCCTATCAAGAGTATTTGGAGTGGCATGGCCTCCAGGACGCCGAGTCCATCGATGTTCCCATGGAGCTTCTCGCGCGGACCGGTGGCGGTCGTGCTACCGACACCTTTCATGTGGTCGAGCATCCCGTGCGCAGTACCGGCACCTTTTCCAGCCGATTTTTTGTCTCCGGTCTTCGACACGTCGACGGCGGAGCAGAGAGAGTACGAACCCTGTCGGAGGGTGCAAATTTATCCCTCCGCTCAGATGAGGAGAATGAGCACAATCCTCAAGCCGTCGTCGTTGATACCGACCACCTGGAGCCCATCGGATGGGTTCCCGACTGGCTCTGCGACGAGGTTAGTGCGCTCCGCAGTTCCGGTTGGCAACTCGAAGCAATCGCCGAGAGAGTGAACCCGGAAGCACCCGTGCACGTTCAGGTGTTGTGTCGCATCGACGCAAGATGGAACGAGCCGGCCCCGGCCGTCTAAATTTCTGCCGAGGTGGATTCACGGCGCCCCGACGGAGCCTGCTGCGCGCATCGACTTCCGTGGCCAGAATCCAGAGGGTTACGGCTGCAGAGATGGAGTCGTTTCACTCGGGCGCAGAGTCGTTGGCTTTGAGTCATGTTGCGGCCAAGTGATCCACGACGTTTCCGACAGACTTCGCCGTAGTCGCAAGGTCGCTCAACCATTTCGCGACGGGCTCGCCGACGGCAGGGTCCTTGAGGACGACCTTTAGCGCCGCGACAGCAACGAGACCGCCGCCGGTCACTAACGCCTTGCGGACCGTGGAGTCCTGCGCGATAACTCGGATCAGGCGAAGGACGTGATCTGAGAAGTTGGGTGTGTTGACGACCGTCTGAACAACGTCGATGTGAGCCATGGTTCGAAACCCTTCTGGCGTCCGGCCGATCCGGAAAGCGCAAAGTCGTTTAGCCTACGGCGGCCCTCGGCCGACGTCAAGCTTAAAGACCAAACGTCGCGGTAGTCCCGCAACGGACATACATTGGGGCGAGCCGGTCGTTGTGCTGCTACCCGTTGACATTTCTAGAACGTGGGCCATATCCTGATCGACTTTGCACTTTCGGCCAGCCGGCCGGGCAAAAACAAGGGTCACGCACATGGTCCAGGGAAATGTCGGTCTTCAGAGTGGGCGCGGTGGCGGGGCCTCAGCGGCACGCTCCAGCGGCGCGTCCGCGCACGGCGGTTCGGCAGGTTCGTCCCGGGCAGGCTCGGGGTCAGCTTCTGGCCGGCCGGCGAGAAGTGCGTCAGCCGTGGGAATGGCCGCAGCGGGCACACCTGCGGAGAGCTCGTCGACCTCGCAGCGGGTTGCGAACACACGCATGTGGACGCAGCCGGCGACGCCCAAGCAGTTAGCCGCGCTGCAGGCCGGCGGCAATCACGACGGCAAGTACTACAGCAAAGCGCGCGCTTCTCGGACGATCGGCGGCGCAATGGCCGCGGGGGGCAGCGCCTCGGGTATTGCGGTCGCGAGCCATTCGGGCGCTCGGATGTCGTGGGTAGACACCACGGCGGTCGCGCAGAGGGAACAGCGCTCGGGTCAGGGGTTCGACGTTTCACGAGACGCCCGCCCGCAATCGCAGCTCTTCGAGGAGAAGAGGGACGAGAAGTCCGAAGTCGGCGAGGCGCCCGCTCTGCAACTGTCGATGAGCGTCTACGACTCGGTGCTGCCGTTCGCCTTTCTGATCGACCTCGAACACCGCAATGTGGACCGCCTCGAGGAGTACTTCGGCGTTCAGTCGCCCGACCACGTGCGCCAGCAGATCACGGCCTGGAGTCAGACGAAGATCGCTGTCGCAAGGCAATGGATGCAGGGGCACTCGGATATTGTCGCGATTCTCCGTCTTGCGCCGGTCGGCACGTTTACCGACCTGGAGGTGGCCGCGCGCACCCTGCTACTTGAGGCGTTCCCGGCTGACCTTGAAGAGAGCAACGTGCGCCGCTTGGAAAGCCAGTTCGGTGTTCAGGCGCCGGATCACGTGCGCCAACAGGCGAAGGGATGGGTGGCGAGCCGCGTCGAGGTGGCGACGGCCAACGCCGAGTTCCTCGTCGAGGTCGCCGCAGCGCGCTCGCCGCAGCCGACACCACCCGCCATCGGTGCACCGCCCATGCCGGACGAGCACCACGCGGTCGTGAGGCCGTCGAATGTTGCGGGTGCGCAGCATCGCGGCAGTGTCATTGGACTGAACCCGAACGGTGCGACCGTCGAGATTGCTCCCGGCATCACGGGGTGGCTCCACATCTCAAAGCTGCGCCCACTCGCCGGCGGCCGCCACGTAAAAAGCGTGGCGGAACACCTCCGACTAAGCCAGAAGATCGACGTGCGCGAGATCGGCACGGACGAGCGGGGTCGCCTCATGCTGGCTCTCGTCATCATTCGTTCGCCGGGTGGGGGGCGCGATGACCCGCATGAGCCCGAAGCTGGCTGCCCGCGCGGCCAAGGACAGCCGGCTCGCTATATTGAGCAATGGGCGTCAAAGCCTCAAGGGGAAGGGCAGGGAAAACAGCATGAGCAGCACTGATAAGAGCGAGGCCCGCGCCAAGGACTGGGCTGAGATTCTCGGAGAGCCAGAACGAGCCCCGGAACCTGAGGACTTCGCACCGGCGGATCAGGAGGAAGAAGACCGACTCTTCCTCGAAGTAATCCAAGCCGAAAAGCAGGCAGAGGTGGATCGGGATGTGCAGCCTGGCAATCGTGACTCCCACGCGCAGCCGGCTGCGACGGTGCAGCCGGACAAGCCTGCGGGTCCGCGCCCGGTGCGTCCCCAGCTGAGTCGTCTATACGTCGAGAATCTGAAGTCGCTTGCCGGGCGTCATGAGATCCCTCTGGCACCGCTGACCCTAATCTACGGGCCGAACTCAGCCGGGAAATCCACGGTTCTGCTTGCGCTCCGGCTCTTTGCGCGCGCCGCGAAAGAGGGCCGCCACGACGCCCTTCACCTCTGGGAGAATTGCCTAGGCGAGTACGGCGGTTTCAATGAGCTCATCTCGGGCCACGAAGAGTACGGTCGGCTTGGTCTTGGGGTCGACTTCTTGGCGAGGCAGGTTTACGCTCGGGCAGCAATCAGCATCCAGCCGTATCCCATTGCGGATCAGATTATCCAGAAGTCGGCGCTGAGCACTGGACCGACGCACCTTGCGATCAAGACTGTCGCTATTGACTACGGTGACCTCGTGGGCGGGGATGCGATCGCAGACGAGCCGATTTACAGCGTGCAGGACGGCGAAGGTGACGATCCGCGGCGTGTTCGGGCCGAAAACGGGTTGTTCGCTGAAGGTACAGAAGGCCAGGAGGATGCACTCTACGAGACCGCAGCGCATCTCGTTTATCTGGGACCGCACCGAGGTGACCCGAAACACACGTATGAGCCCGGTCCACAGCCCTTTGACTTGCGCAAGCGGGGGGACTTTCCTCGGGACAACGACCTCAATGATGCGCTGTCGCGCCTCGAAGTTCCATATCGCTTCGAACGCAAATCAACCATAACCGGCGGCCGGTCCACTGATACAGCTCGAAGACTAGTTGACACCCGCACTGGCGTTGAAGTGGGGCTCAACCAAGTTGGGTATGGAGTCAGCCAGCTGCTCCCCGTGGTTGATGCGTGCATCAATAGTGCGGGGCAAGTTATCTGCATTGAGCAGCCCGAGCTGCATATCCACCCGCGGTTGCAGGCAAAACTCGGAAATCTATTCGTGTCATCGATTCGGCGGGGGAATCAGATCATCGCGGAGACGCACTCGGAGAACGTTCTCCTCCGCGTTCGGAAAATGATTCGCCGAGGCCACATCAAGCCCGAAGAAGTTGCTGTCATTTACGTCGACAACACGATCTCTGAGGGCGTCACTATCCAACGCCTGCGGCTTGGAGTGCAGGGCGAACTCCTCGACCCTTGGCCGACCGGGTTCTTCGATGAAAGTCTCCGCGACATCCTCGGGATTATGGAATGACCGCTCGCAAGGGGTTGCTGGCTCGCGTAGCGATAGACCATGAGGCCCTCTTGGACTTCAAAGATGTCAGTCGCACATCGATAAACACACATCGGACGGTGACGCGATTGCTCGCTGAGTTCGCGGTCATCGAGCTGCGGGGACCCAACGACCAGCGTGCCGTTTACGGTGCTGTCGACCAACTGAGCACAGACATGAAGACCTTGTGGAGCAAACTTTTCGGTGGGCTCGACACCTTCAACAGGTTGCGTCTAGGTGAACGCGAGGAAGCGATTCACAATATCCTCGAGCAAGGAGACCTTCCAACTGACATTCGAGCCCACCTGAACCTCCTTATCGTAGGGGAGCAGGTGGCTCAGCAGCGGAAGGTCCCTCTCAGTGGCTATGCAGAAAAGCCCGGGGAGCCCGAACTATCAGTCGCTGACTCCGTAGATAACTGCGCCACGATCGAGAGAGTTCGAGCGCTGCGCGCGCTTGGCAATTATCCAGAGGGAACATTCCGGCGCAAGATCTGGAGTGAAGTATTCGCCGTGCTCGCCGAACTCTCGATCGATGTCACGCTGCTGGATGGCTTTTTCCTTATGCACGCTCTTGAGAAGAAGCCCGCCCACCGAGACCATGCGGAGTGGCTCATTCGAAACCTAGACAACACTCTCATGCCCGGCTCATCACTCCGCGTGCTCTGCTACCTGCCGAAGGGCGTCGGACAGGCCGAGGCCGAGAAGACACTGAGAGAGATGATCTCGCCGATCATCGGCGGAGGAAACCTGCTGCAGGTCACCGTCGTCCTCGCACCACAGGACGCGATCCAACACCCGCACAACCGCCACGTGAGGTTCAGCTGTGGCCTTGCGATCTCTACGGAAGAGGGTTTCGACCGTTTCGACAAGGAAACGATCACGGGCATCGATGGCTTCACCTGGAAAGTGTGGCGTCCCGAGATGCTACGTCAGCTAACAAAGCGAGAGAACGTGTACTTGACGAGACCCGACAGAATGGAATTCAAGATTCACCCAGTGTTGGCAAGTTGAAGTGCAGCCGTTGCCAGTTTTCCAACATTCGAGGAGGTCAGTGCTCATTGAGGTTGTGCTTGACGCAGCGGGTGCGCGTTACGAATAGGACCTCGGATATCACCGTGTCCATCCGGTCTATTGTCGAAATGGGCAACGCCCGGTGCGCCAGCCGAGCTGGTGGCGGAGGCTCCCAGCGCCTCCGCCACTCGCCCGACTTCTTGGACTGTCACGTGCGTTATCGAGAACGACTGACGGAAGCTCCTAAAGCTTCATGATGACGGTTTTGGTTTCGGTGTAGGCGTCCAGAGCCTCATATCCCTTTTCGCGCCCATAACCGGATTTTTTAAAACCACCAAATGGAAGCTCAACACCGCCACCAGCTCCGTAGGCGTTCACGTAGACCTGGCCAGCGTGTATGTCAGCAGACAGCCGGTGGGCACGGCCAATATCGCGGGTCCAGACGGCGGACATGAGCCCGTACGCTGTTCCATTGGCGAGGGCGACAGCTTCTTCCTCGGTGTCAAAGCTCATAGCTACTAGGACTGGCCCAAAGACTTCTTCTTGCGCAATCGTGGAGGTCGGGTCCACTCCAGCAATCAGTGTTGGTTCAAAGAATGCTCCACCGCTTAGGTTGTCAGGGATGCCACCGCCGACAAGGATCTCGCCCACTGCCGCGTCAACCATGCCGCGGACGCGGGCCTGCTGCTTAAGCGACACTAACGGTCCAAGATCCTTGTCGTCTAAGCCTGGACCGATGGTGGCCTTTGTTAAGTTCACCACTACTCTATCAAGCATTTCCTCGTAAATACTGCTGTGAACTAACAGCCGCGACCCTGCTGAGCAGGTCTGTCCGGCGTTCGCCAAAATGCCCTTCGTGACATAGTGCGCGGAGACGTCCAAGTCAGTATCTGGGAAAACAATATGAGCGGACTTGCCGCCCAGCTCTAACGTGACAGGGACGACACGCTCGGCTGCCGCCGTGGCAATAACCGAGCCAGTCTGCGTCGATCCCACGAACCCGACGTGATCCACGCCCGGGTGTTTGCTCAATGCGGCACCTGCCTCGGTGCCGATTCCGGTAACGACGTTGAGCACACCGCGCGGAATGCCCGCTTGGATAGCCAACGCGGCCAGGCGCACTGCGGTACGGGGAGTTTCGTCAGCGGGCTTTACCACTGAGCAGTTTCCAGTTGCGATGGCTGGAGCGACCGCACGGGCAAAAAGCTGCATGGGATAGTTCCAGGCGAGGACGTGGGCGGTGACTCCATAGGGCTCGCGGCGCGTATAGACATGCATGTCCGCCTGCAGTGGGATGGTTACTCCGTAGTACGAATCGATGGCGTGACCGTAAAATTGAAAGTAGCGAGCACAGGTCACCGCATCCGCACGCGCCTGAGTCAATGGTTTTCCGGTGTCTTCGGACTCCGTCCGGGCCAGGTCTTCCTTCTCTGCCAAGATAAGATCCGCGAATTTGGTCAGAAGCGATGCTCGTTCCTCCGGAGAGGTGCGCGACCATGCCCTCTGCGCAGCACGGGCGGCGGATACTGCCAGGTCGACTTCCGGCGCATCACTTCGTGCTACCGTTCCGAGGGATTTACCTGTTGACGGGTCGATATTTTCGTAGGACCTGGTGGTGTTCACGAAGTCGCCATTGATATAACTCTGTGTATGTGTCATTTTTTCGTTCATTCTATGAATGCCTCTCAGTCCTCGTCGATGACTAGGCCGGCGCGAGTCACCTTTTTCTCTTCTGCCGCCTTTAAAGCCTCCCGAACGTCAGCAAAAGCAAAGTCCGCGTCGACTAGGTCCTCCCATGGGAATTGTGGTGTGGCTTCGATGAAAGAGACAGCCTTACCAAGGACGTTGGCCGGATACCTGATCGACGCCCGAATCTGCACGCCAGATCGAGTAAAGAGGCCCGGGTCAAATTCAGTAAATTTGTTCGGGCTGATATTGCCTATTGACACCATGATTCCGCCGGGCCTGACGGATTTAACTGCCTCGGAGAACGCGCTCGGAACACCGGTCAAATCAATGACGATATCTGCGCCACCACCCGTTGCTTCTCTCATCAACTCGACACGCCCAGCGCTGCCATCTGCTTGTGACAGATCAAGAGCATGGTGTGCACCGAATTCCAGCGCCTTGCCGAGTCGATTGGCCGTCATCTCAGCAACAAATACTTCAGCTCCTATCTGGCGCGCTACCGCGGACGCACACACGCCAAGTCCGCCGGCACCCAGCACGATAACCTTTTGACCACGCTTGATGTCACCGGTCTCGCAACCACCATAAACCTGGGATAGTGCGCAGTTAGCCGAGGAGACGGCCTTGCTCGATACACTGTCGGGCACCTTATAGACGTACTGATCTGGTCCCACGGCATAGTGAGTGCCGAACGTTCCGTGGAAGTGCGGGGCGATATCGGCCTGGGTAGACCATCCAGCGTAGCCATTCCGACACAACTGTTCCTGACCCGCATTGCACTCTGGGCAGCGGCGACAGGCCTGGAAATACGTGGCAACCACGCGGTCGCCCTCTTTCAGCTCGTTGCCCGCGAAATCCCTGGTGACGCCTGCTCCGAGCCGTTCGACACGGCCGACACCCTCGTGCCCAAGTACACAACCAGTGGACACGAGCGGATGGTTTCCGTGCAGAATGTGAACTTCTGAACCGCAAACGTTGGCGCGGATCATTTTCATCATGAGGCCGCCGGCTACAGGATCAGTGATGTCATATTCCCGCTGATCAACTTCACCCGGGGATGTTAGAACTGTAGTGATACCTTTCAAGATTTTCTCCTTTGAAAATTGAAATGAGTCGAAAACACTGATGAATTGAGACCACAGGTCGGGTGGTCTTGGCCCAAGGCAAAGCACTCTTTGCAGCCGAAACTTCGGTCAGGCCTTGCTGCTGACTGACTGACGGGTCGCAGCGCGGCCAATGCTGCCGAGATCCACGTCTTTAGTTTCTTTCACCATCGACACGGACATAAATGCGGTCAAGGCTGAAACAACGACCAGGACAACCAACGGCCATGTCTCTCCGCCACTCCAGAGAATGAGCGAGGCGGCAAGTGCGGGAATAAACCCGGCCAGCACCGACAGTGCTTGGTATCCAATCGAAATTCCTGAGTACCGCACGGCCGTGGGAAATAGCTCACAATACAGCGCGGGCAAAGGGCCATACACTGCAGCATGACCGAGGCCGAGGAACAAGGCCACTCCAATTATTATTGCGAACTGACCACCCGTTTCAATGAGAGCAAAGATCGGCCATGCTGTAATTGCGATTGCCGCTGCCCCGAAAAGGAACGTTTTCTTCCTCCCAATGCGATCACTCAGCGACCCGAACACCGGGATCATGATGATGTTGAGGATCGATCCAACCATCACTGCCGTGAAGCCGTACGATGCCGGAACCTTGAGCGTTAGGGTCACATACGACAGCACGAACACCGTCATTAGGTAGTAATTCCCAGCTTCGCCGCCACGAGCAAAAATTGCGATCAGAAGCGCCTTCCGGTGGTGCTTGAGTAGCTCGACAAGCGGAACGTCGCGCTTCTCGTTCGTGGCGGCCATCCGTGCCTTTTCAGCCAGAAATTCAGGCGACTCGGTTGCGCTGAGTCGAATATAGAGACCCACAGCAGCGAGCACGATGCTGAGCAAGAACGGGATGCGCCAACCCCAGACAGCGAAATCGTCACCCGAGATCGCACCGGAAACGGCCACCGCGGCGGTGCCCAAGAGCAGTCCGGTGGATACCCCAATCTGCGGCCACGAGCCGTATAAGCCCCGTTTGCCTGCCGGGGCACTCTCAACCGCGATAATTGCGGCTCCACCCCATTCACCGCCAACGGCAAACCCCTGCGCCAGACGCAAGATAAGTAGCAGGATCGGTGCCGCTACCCCAATCTGCGCGTAGGTCGGCAGTAACCCGATCAGAGCAGTCGCAACCGTCATGACAGAAAAAGTCAATATTAGGGTCGCCTTGCGTCCGATCCGATCACCCATGTGCCCCGCAACCCATGCCCCGATAGGTCGGGCCACAAACCCAACCCCGAAGGACGCTAACGCTGCGATTTGCGAAATACCGGGCTCGAGTGAGGGGAAGAACAACTGTCCGAAAACAAGCGCTGCGGCCACCCCATACACCGTGTACTCATACCATTCGACAATGGCGCCAATCGTGCCAGATAAAACCGTCCTAAACCGAACGCGACGGGTTGGCAGCGTCGTTGCTACTGATGATTCCATGGAGAACTCCATTCTGTTGCGAAATTTTTATCTAGCGGATGGTGTAGCCACCGTCGATAGTGATGTTGTGACCGGTGATGAGTGAGGCGGCTTCGCTGAGCAAGAATGCGACCGCTCCGACGACGTCCTCGGGTTCTCCAAATCTTCCAATCGGGATCCGACTAAGTAGCTCGACAGCCCATTCCGGCCGGCTCAACGTAGACTCGGTCATTTCAGTGCGAATGAAAGTGGGTGCGACGGCGTTGACCCGAATCCGGTTTGGTGCCCATTCGAGAGCGAGGATCTTCGTTAGGTGAATTAGCCCCGCTTTGCTTGCTCCATAAGCGGCTCGTTCCTCAATGCCAACGATGCCGGCTTGGGAGGTGATATTGACAATGGACCCAACCGAGCTAGTCTCCATCCACGACTTGGCTAGCGCCGTTGAGAGGAAGAAAGTACCTTTGAGATTTGTGTCAAACACGGTGTCCCATTCCTGAGATGACACCTCGATTGCGGGCCTAGGAATGTTCACGCCAGCGTTGTTGACGAGCATGTCGATGCCGGGGTTGTGCGACTGCAACTTATCGACGAGCTCTAGGATCGAATCGGGTTCGGACATGTCAACGGACAGCGACGGTGTGCCGTACCGTTTCCCTATTTGCTGAGCTGTTGCTGCGTCGCGGCTCGTCCCATAAACCGTGGCTCCGAGTTCAGCTAGGCCATCGGCTATAGCCCGGCCAAGTCCGCGACCAGCCCCGGTCACAAGTACTCGGTGCCCGTCAAGACGAAAATTAACCATGTAACTAAGTGCTATTTGTTAAAGGTGTGTGTCGACCAGGGCAGCTCTGTACCGCGATATTTTGCCGCGCGTACATCACCCGAACGGGCATGACCTTCGAACGACTCCACCCGTGCTGCGCGTCCGCATAGTTCGCCGAAGAACGCGCTGGACTTGGTATCGGTAATTTCTTGATAAGTGACGGTGCGCAGGAATTTCCCAACCCAAAGTCCACCGGTATAACGGGCAGCACCTCGTGTTGGTAATACGTGGTTAGTGCCGATGACCTTGTCACCGTAGGAGACGCAGGTTCCCTCGCCAAGAAACAAAGCACCGTAGAAGTGCATCTTCTCGAGGGCCTCACGGGGATTCTCGGTAAGAATTTGTACGTGCTCGTAGGCATATTCGTCGGCGAGAGCATAGGCATCGTCAAGGTTGCCGACGACGTGAACCGCGCCCCAGTCCTGCCATGCTGCAGCCGCATAGTCTCTAGTCGGCAGATCAACCAGCAGGACGTCGATGTGCTCGATGACCTCGCGGCCGAGTTCTGGGCTGGTGGTGATCAGGACAGCCGGTGAATCCGGACCATGTTCTGCCTGGGAGAGCAAGTCCACGGCCACGATGAATGCATCGGCGTGCTCGTCAGCCACAATGAGCACTTCCGTTGGCCCGGCAAAGAGGTCGATACCGACCTCGCCGAAGAGCTGACGTTTGGCTTCGGCTACGAACGCATTACCCGGGCCGGCCAGCATATCGACTCGCTTGATGGTTTCAGTGCCTACAGCCATCGCAGCGATGGCCTGTATCCCACCGAGGAGATAGATTTCGTCTGCGCCGGCTAAATGCATGGCTGCGACTGTAGCGTCCGGAACCTTCCCTTGGATCAGCGGTGTGCAGGCGGCCACACGCGTGACACCGGCTGTCTTGGCGGTGATGATAGTCATGTGTGCGCTGGCGAGGAGCGGATACTTTCCACCCGGCACGTAGGCGCCCACGGCCTCGATCGGCACATTCTTTTGACCAAGTAGGACTCCAGGCATGGTCTCGATTTCAAAGTCAGTCAGGGATTCGAGCTGCCTCTGCGCCATAAAGCGGACCTGTTCCTGCACGAACTTAATGTCGTCGATGACTTGCTGCGGGACGCGAGCCATGATTTCAGACAGCTGCTCTGCGGTGATGAGGAACGACTCCGGCGAGTATTTGTCAAATTTCTCTGAGTATTCACGCACGGCGGCATCACCCCGGGTACGAATATCGGTGATGACGGCCTCCACCGTCGTACGTACGTCGGGATTGCCACCACGAGCAGTGCTGTTCTTGGCAGGCGCTTTGAGCAGTTGTGAGGTTGGGCTGGATGCCGTTACGACGGACATAGGAGAAAACCTTTCATCTTCATTGATGGGCGACGTGCATGGAGCGCTCCGTCACGGACTAGCTTTAGACCCGATAGTCCATGACTGTATACGTATACACGCCATGATTACAAACGGCAGACATGCGGGCAGACGAGGATAGTCAGCGAGATGTGGTGAGATCTATGCAGGGCCACATCGCTTTTTCTGAGAGGATTTACATGGTCACTAGCAGGGACGTCGCGCGTTTGGCAGGCGTGTCACAAGCCACTGTGTCGCGCGCCCTGTCATCGTCGCGCAATGTGTCGGCCGATACGTCGAAGCGCGTAAAGGCCGCCGTAGAATCCTTGCAGTATGTGCCACACGCTGGGGCCCAAGCTATGAAAACCCGCCGAGCAAAGACACTCGGTGTGGTGGTGGCTGACATGATAAACCCCTTTTACTCGGAGCAACTCGACGAGCTCACCAAGGTGCTCGATGCTGCCGGGTACCGGGTGGTCCTCTGGAACGCCGATGGGGCAGGTCACCAAGACGCGTTAAATGCCATCCGGGATCGAGCTGTAGATGGCGTTATTTTTACGTCCGCGACGGATGACTCCGCAGAACTTAAAGCAGCACTCGATAGGGATAGCCCCATCGTTCTGATTAATCGAATCATCGACGGTCTGGAATGTGATCAGGTCACGAGCGATAACCATGCCGGCGGAGTCATGGTGGCGGACTACCTCATCGATAAAAACAAGACCTGTGTCGCCTTTATCGGGGGGAGCGAAAAAGCCAGCACCTCTCGCAATCGCGGCGAGGGATTCATGAGCCGGATGACTGAACGTGGTTATCCAATACCCGAAAAGCTGCACAGCCACGGAGCTTTCTCGCACGAGCAAAGTTTTCAAATCATGAGCGACCTGATCGCCGGCCCGCATTCTTTGCAAGCCGTTTTTTGTGCCAATGATTATATGGCCTTTGGGGCAATCGACGCGGTCCGAAGTCACGGTTTATCTGTTCCCAATGATCTCTGGGTCATCGGCTATGACGACGTTGACATGGCATCATGGGCCTCGTTTGACCTCACCACTGTGCGTCAGCCAAGCCGGGAGATGGCGCGCGTCGGGGCAAAGATGCTCCTCAACCGCATCGAGTCACCTGAGCTGGCCATGCAGCAGGTCGTTTTTCCTTGCGAACTCAAGGTGCGGGGGAGCACTCGAACCCCGTCGTAGCCATGGTCCCAGCTAACATCGGCAGTGCAGCGCCACCGTTTCGGGCTTGTGCCCTCCACTCCCAGCCGGTACATAGTCGTGGCCACGGCCTTGCGGGCGATGATCTCGCTATCGACCGAAGGACGGCAAGGATCCGCGGAGAGCCGTAGACCTCGTCCTGAGTCGCGGTGGAACCAGGCGACCTCCTTGCTCGATGCTCTCCGGCCGCACGGTCCGGTCGGAGGGAGTGTGGCGCCGCCAGGCGTATTGGCCCGACCAAGAGACGACGGGGAGCTGAACGATTGTTTACACCGACCCGAAACGGGTGCGCCACGCGGTCAGCGCAACACCTGATGATCGGGTGGTGTTGGCACATATGATGGGCAAATTTTCTGATCGATTTTTTAGCGACAAAGTTCACGAGCTCGGGGATCTTAGAACAGCAGGTGGCCAACAGAAGCCAAGCTATTCGCTGTGCCAAGCTCCTAGAGGTATTGGGGTCTGGTCAGCTGTCGGTATGTCAGACTCCTCGGCGCATCCCAAGTTCGCTACATGGAGGGCCGGCATCGCTAGGACGGCGACCGATCGGGCACTGAGGTGGAATTATTTCGGCGATGTGGTGGAATCGAAACTATTCGGCTCAGCTCCCTTTAGCTCTATGAGTGGCCTGTGGGAATTACGTGAACTACCCGCATCGAGGAATTCACGTAATTCCGGCGTTTAGTTTACGAAATTCTTGCGGCAACAAAAAACCGGCGATCGCATCGCCGGTTTTTTTGCATAAAAGCGCCGATTCTG
>NZ_SOHD01000031.1:0-84319 GCF_004403235.1 Cryobacterium sp. Hh38
CGCACATGGCCGGTCGCACCTGGCTGCCCGCCGCGCCGCCGCCGGACCCAGTGGCCTTCCCCGTGCCGTCCGAAGTCGCAGACCCTTCGGCGAATACATCGACGCCGTGACCATTGTTGAGTCCGCCCGAGACCAGCTCGGGGGGACAAGTATCGTTCTTGATGTCACTTGAGCTGCATGTCGTCTCGCTGGCGTAAGACGCTGAAATCGAGGACGAACCCAATGCCACGAGTGAGATGACACCGAAAGCTAGCAAAAATTTGAACCGGACCATACCGTTGACTCCGCAATAAGAAGTTGATTGGACATTTCATCTGGGGTGTAAAAGACAACGACCAATGGCCAGCGCGTTGGTTGATTTGGATCCGAAACGGCTTGCCCAGTCGTATCCACCTTTTGGCTTTGGCTCACATCTAGACAGACGTAGGTCTTTATCTCCCATGTTGCATTTGATAGAGCCCCAAACGACTGCACTGTCATCGAATCAAATGAGGTGGTGCCGGTGAATCTCCAACCGTTGTCGTCCAATTCCTTCTTTGTCTCGATTTCTCCATCTCGCTCGCGTCCGGTCGTTAAAGCGAGGTAATCATTCCAAGAATCGGACCCAATTTCGCCAGCGGTATCGCCGGCCGATAGATACGCGGTATAGGCCGCCTCGGCGGCAGCGAGGGCTTCGTCGTTCGAGGCGAAGATCGGGGGAGCGTCAGCGGGAGCGGCCGTGGCCTCCGCGACGGGTGATGTCGTGTTGGGCGGGACGGGAGCGGCCAGGCATCCGCTCAGCGTGCCGGCAAGGAAAAGCACGGCAGCGGTGAGCACAGTTCTGTGCACGGGGCGGCGTCGCGGCGGGTTGCGCATGGGGTCACCATAGACCGGATTGCTACAACCCCGTCAAAGTTCTCCACAGGCTGGTGTTCGGGCCAGAATCAGGCTACGCCGCGGGCTTGAGGGTGAGCGTGTCGGCCGCGTCGTCCTTGATGGCGGCGGGGGTGAACAGCCACGGGCGCGTCTCATGGTCGCGCCAGAGCGGTGCTTGATCGGTGTAGTTGGAATGAAAGGCGTGACCGGATGCCCCGGTGAGATTGATCCAGGTGGAGTCGTCGAAGTTCTCCAGGTTGATCACCTGCCGCATCGACGGCACCCAGTCGACCTGGTAGCCCTGGGTGGCATCCCAGCCGACGGCGTTCACGACGGCGGATCCGCCCGCCAACTCGTAGGGTCCGCGGTTGAACAGCCACTCCAGCGGGGCGATCCCCGACTCACCGAAGCTCGCGTTCTTGAGGTCGAGCGTGTGGATGCTGCCCCACTGCCAGTCGGTCGGGTCGGATCCCATCAGATCGGCACTCTCGGCGGCGGCGCTCGTCATGACCCGCCGCAACATGCTCTCCTGGCCGACGGTGCCATAGGTGGGGTTGGACCACCACGGCGAGTCAGGCTGGCCGAGCAGGCTCGTCACGACGGAGAACGCTCGGTCACCACCGGTGAGGTGGGCGCCGTCATCGACCTTTCCGGTGAACATGTCCTTCAGCAACGTGCGCCAGATCACGTTGAAGTAGGCGGCCGCCGCGCTGTCGGCATCCACCTGGTAGTCCCAACCATCGAGCAGCTGCTGCGCCTCAGCTGCTGAACCGGTGAGGCGCACCTCCTGTAGCCGAGGCACCAGCGCAGCCGCGATCGCACTGTAGTTGTCGCCCTGAATGTCGCTCATCAGCTCCGCGGTGAGCGGAGTTCCGACCGCGATGAGTTCTTGCAGGCGAGCGGTGATCTGGTTTGCCCGGTATCCGAGATCCCAGTCGGCGGTCAGCAGGTTCGGGGAGCCCGGGTCGGCGGCGGCGTTATTGGCCGTGACGATGTATCCGCTCGGCGGATTGAACGTGCTCGGCAGCACCTCAAAGGGGATGTAGCCGGTCCAGCCGTATTCACTGGTCCAGCCCGGCACCGGGAGGGTACCGCTACCGCTGGCTCGAATGGGGATGAGCCCGGGAGCCTGATAGCCGATATTGCCCTCGACGTCGGCGTAGGTCAGGTTTTGCGCCGGAACCTCAAACAGTTCAGCGGCAGCCCGAAAGCTGGTCCAGTCGGTCGCCTGGTTGAGTGCGAAAATAGCGGATGCCGTTCGCCCCGGTGTCAGCGCGGTCCACTGCAGGGACAGCTCATACGTCGTTAGGTCAACACCGCTGGCCTCAGCGCCGGACTCTGCCCCGGAGGAAGCGGTCGGCAGTCCAGCCGCTTTCGGATAGTCGCTGGCGATGCGTTGGTACGTGGTGCCGTCGAATCCGCTGAGTAACGGTCCGTGCTCGGTCGAGCGAATCTCGATCTTCACGTCATCGCCGCCGGCCACCGAGATCTTCTCGTCGCGCAGCAGGAGCGGCTTCGCCGCGCCGTCGAATTCATAGCTGTCGCCGGTGATTTTTTCAATGTAGAGGTCGGCGACGTCGGGTCCGAGGTTGGTGAAACCCCAGGCGATGCGCTCGGTGTGACCGATGATCACGCCGGGCAAACCGGAGAAGCTGTATCCGGCGACGTCGAACGGGCAGTCGGCGGTGATCGACTGGCAGCGCAGCCCGACCTGGTACCAGACCGAGGGCAGCGCCGGCCCGAGGTGCGGGTCGTTGGCCAACAGTGGCATGCCGGTGTTGGTGAGGGAGCCGGCGACGACCCAGGAGTTGGAACCGATCTCGCCGCCGGCCGGACCGAGCAGCTCCGGAATTGCCCCGAGTGCGGCGCGCAACTCGGTGAGCGCCCCCGCGTAAGAGTCGACGGACGCGGGCTCGACGGTCAAATCGAGGCCGGTGCTGGCGGATGGCTCAGCCGTTGGTTCACCGGCCGGCTCGGCGGCCTCCGGCGCCCCGGCCGACGGAACGACGACCGTCTGGCTGCCGGTGATGGTCGGGTGTGCTCCCGCGGGGTACTCGGGGTGCAGCTGGTTCACTTCGGTCGGGGTGAGCGTCGTCGACAGCAGTGCCCGGTCGATCTCATCATCCAGGTTGGAACGCAGGTCCCAGGCCATTGCCTTGAGCCAGGCGACCGAATCCGCCGGAGTCCACGGCTCGACCTCATACCCGGGGTTCTGCAGGCCCAAAACGGCATACTCCAGTGACAGATCAGCGCCGTCGTGGGTGTCGAGGTAGGCGTTCACCCCGTCGGCGTAGGACTGGTAATAGCCAAGCGCGACCGGGTCGAGCAGTGCTACCTCCTGTTCGGCGACGGCTCGCCAGCCGAGCGTCCGCACAAACGTGTCGGTGCCCACCTGGCTCTCGCCGAACAGCTCCGACAATCGGCCGCTGGTCACGTGCCGGCGAAAATCCATCTCCCAGAAGCGGTCTTGGGCGTGCACGTAGCCCTCGGCCAGAAACAGGTCGGCCGCGGTCTTCGCCGTGATTTGAGGTATCCCGGCTTCGTCACGAGTCACGGTCACCGGGTTTGACAATCCCTCGATGTCGACGGTGCCCGACAGCGTCGGGAACGACCGTGTCACCGTCCACACCCCGAGCCCGGCCGTGACCAGGACGAGGCTGAGCACCACACCGACCGCGATCAGCAACCGCCGAATGCGGCGATGGCCCTTGCTGCGCGGTGCGTCGGTGCCCACATCACTCCCTCGCGTGTTGCCTCTACCCGGATGCTAGCGGAACCCGCCGACATCCGCTCTGCAGCTGCTACGCGTGCAGCGCGGCGTTCAGCGTGATGCCGCTGCCGCTGCGGGCGAGGACCTCGACGGCGCCGGAGATGGAATTGCGGCGAAAGAGCAGGTTCGGCACGCCGGAAAGCTCCACGGCCTTCACCGTCGGCCGCGCGCCGTCGTCCCCGACCGGCTCGCCGATCAGAATCACCTTGGTGCCGGCCGTGACGTAGAGCCCGGCCTCGACGACGCTGTCGTCGCCGATGGCGATGCCGACCCCGGAGTTGGCGCCGAGCAGGGCGCGGGCACCGATCGAAATGCGCTGGGTACCGCCGCCGGAGAGCGTGCCCATAATGGATGCCCCGCCACCGATATCGGCGCCGTCACCGACCACGACACCCTGCGAAATACGGCCCTCGACCATCGAGGAGCCGAGGGTTCCGGCGTTGAAGTTGACGAAGCCCTCGTGCATCACGGTGGTGCCGGGCGCGAGGTGCGCGCCGAGCCGCACGCGGGAGGCATCCGCTATTCTCACGCCGGCCGGGACGACGTAGTCGAGCAGCGGCGGAAACTTGTCGACGCCGCTGGCCTGTATGCCGGCGCGCTGCAGGGCCGGGCGAAGCCGGGCGAAGTCGACCGGCAGCATGGGGCCGGCGTTGGTCCAGACCACGGTGGGCAGGTGCGCGAAGATACCGTCGAGGTTGATGCTGTTCGGCAGAACGAGCAGGTGGGAGAGCAGGTGCAGCCGCAGGTAGGCATCCGAGGTGCTGGCTGGGGCCGCGTCAAGGGTGATCTCCACGGTGACGGCTTCGAGGCGCACCGCTCGACGCGCGTCGTCACCGGCTGCCTCGCTGAGTTCGGCCGGAATGATCCAGCGATCGCGGCCGGTCGGCAGGGCGCCGAGGGCCGGGGTCGGAAACCAGGTGTCGAGCACGGTGCCGTCGGTGGCGACAGAAGCGAGACCATACCCCCACGCCTGGGTCGGAGTGGCGTCAGAAGGGGCGTTTTTGGTCAGAACGGAGGGCATACCTCTAGATTAGTAGGGTGACTTCTAGACTTCCGGCCCCAGCAAAATTCACCGTGCTTGACCTGACGGCAACGTCGATCGAACTGACCAGACAAATTTGCGACATGGAGTCGGTCTCCGGCAATGAGACCGCTTTGGCCGATGCGATCGTCGCCGCGCTGGAGGGCTTCGACCACCTCGAAATCATTCGCGACGGCGACACCGTCGTCGCTCGCACCAACCTGAATCGTGCCCAGCGCGTCGTCATCGCCGGCCACATCGACACCGTGCCGCTCAACGACAACCTGCCGACCTGCTACGAGACCATCGACGGCATCGACTACCTGTGGGGCCGCGGCACCGTCGACATGAAGGCGGGGGTGGCCGTGCAGCTCAAGCTCGCCGCCGAACTGAGCGACCCCGGAGTCGACGTGACCTGGATGTGGTACGACCACGAAGAAGTCTCCGACGAACTCAACGGCCTCGGCCGTCTGGCTCGCAATCGTCCCGACCTGTTCACGGGTGATTTCGCCATTCTCGGCGAACCGACCAAAAGCCAGATCGAGGGCGGTTGCAACGGCAACCTGCGGGTCGAGATCCGCACGTTCGGACTGCGCTCGCACTCCGCGCGCAGCTGGGTCGGCGAGAACGCCATCCACAAGGCCGCACCCATCCTGAACATTTTAGCCGGGTATCAGGCCCGCGAGGTTGAGGTTGAGGGCCTGATCTACCGCGAAGGACTCAACGCGGTCGGCATCACCGGCGGTGTCGCCGGCAATATCATCCCGGACGAGTGCATGGTGCACGTCAACTACCGTTTCGCGCCGAGCCGCAGCGGCGATGAGGCCGTCGCCCACCTGCGCGAGCTGTTCGCCGGCTACGATCTGACGGTCGTGGACCGGGCCGAGGGAGCGCGCCCCGGCCTCGACGCCCCGCTCGCCCGCGAATTCCTCGCTGCCGTCGGCGGCGTGGCCACGCCCAAATACGGCTGGACCGACGTCGCACGCTTCTCCGCCCTCGGCGTTCCGGCCGTCAACTACGGCCCCGGCGACCCGCTGAAGGCGCACGCCGACGACGAGCGCGTGGCCGTAGAAGAGATCACGGCCTGCGAGATCGGACTGCGCGCCTGGCTGAGCGCATCCGTTCGCTAACGCAGCGACAGAACGATGACTGAGCGGACGCTGCGCTCCCGCAACCAAGCCACCCGCCGCCCAGACCCCCGCCCGCCCGCCCGCCGGCTGCCCGCTGCGTGGCAGGCCCGCTATCGGCTGACGCCGTGGTGGGGCAAGGTGATCGTGGTCTGGGCGCTGTCGCGCGTGGTCACGACGAGCCTGGTCCTCATGCTGGCGAGCGTGCAGGGCCCCAACGCCTGGACCGGCGCGAGCCCGAAATACACCGACTTCGCCAATATGTGGGACGGCAACTGGTACAACATCGTCGCCGTTGTCGGCTACCCGAGTGTGCTGCCGGAAACCTCGACCGGCCAGATCGGCGAGAACGCCTGGGCGTTCATGCCGGGGTACCCGGTACTGGCGCGCCTGCTTATGGAACTGACCGGGTTATCCTGGGCGCCGGTGGCGGTGTTCGTCTCGGTCGCCTTCAGCCTCGGCACCGCGCTGCTGTTCTACCGGCTGATGGCCCGGGTTCAGTCGCCGGCCACGGCCCTGTTCGCGGTCGTTCTGTTCTGTGCCGCCCCGCTGTCGCCCATGCTGCAGTTCGCCTACGCCGAGTCGATGTACCTCTTCTTTCTGACCCTCGCGCTCTACCTGCTGCTCGAACGCCGCTACTGGCTGCTGTTTCCGGTGATCGCGGTGATGGCCCTGACCCGGCCGAGCGGGCTGGCCTTCGCGCTCGCGCTCGGGCTGCACGTGATCTATCGGTTCGTCACGCGCGCGCGTGATCCTTTTGCGCCTCGAGAGCGGATGCTGGCGGCATCCGTTACCCTGTTCAGCGCTCTGATGGGACTGGCCTGGCCGCTCGCAGCGTGGGCGGCGACCGGCGACCTGATGGCCTATACCGACACGGAACTGGCTTGGCGAGCACCGTACATCGGCTATCAGGAGCTCGTGCCGTTCACGGCCTGGTTCCAGAGCGGCGTCTGGTGGCTCGGCAGCCCGTTGGGTATCGTCGTGGTGACCGCCCTGATTCTGGCCTTCACGCTACTGCTGTTCACCCCCGCCGTGCGACGTCTCGGCGTTGACCTGCGGCTGTGGCTGGCGAGTTACGCCCTGTACCTGCTTGCGGTGTTTTTTCCGCAGTCCAGCACGTTTCGGCTGCTCATGCCGATGTTTCCGCTGCTCGGCGCGGCCGCGATGCCGCGTAACCGGGCCTATCGCGTGGCGATCGTTCTGGTCTGCGTGGCCGGGCAGTGGGGCTGGCTGCTGATCTGCTGGGGTGTCGACGGCTACGACTGGACACCGCCTTAAACAACCGCGATCAGGCCCTAATTTACGTCTCGGGCCGAGATAGTCGATAATGGATATACAAAGACGAATGGAAGGGGAGTTCATGGCGGCCATGAAGCCACGAACCGGAGACGGTCCAATGGAGGCGGTAAAAGAGGGGCGCCTGATCATCGTGCGTGTACCGCTCGAAGGTGGGGGTCGGCTCGTTGTATCAGTCAACGACGCCGAGGCCAAGGAACTTCACGATGCACTCGCAGGGGTTGTCGCTGCGGCGAAGTAGCGTTCCTCTAGTTTGAAACAGAAAAGAACGGCTGCTCGCGCAGCCGTTCTTTTCTATGTGCGGTCGGTTAAGCGCTCAGCTTGGTGATCTGCAGCAGCCCATCGCCGACGGGGGAGAGCGCGCTGATCACGGCACTCGACCCGGCGATCTCGGTCAGCAGCGTGCGAAAACCGGTGGCCACGTCGTCGCGCTGCGCCGGGTCGGCGACGCGGCCGCGCCACAGGGCGTGAGCCACGAGTACGGTTCCGCCCGGGCGGGCCAGGCGCAGGCCGTGTTCAACGTATTCGATGACCGACTGCGGGTCGGCGTCAACGAACACAATGTCGTAAGAATTCTCGTTCATGCGGGGCAGCACCTCACCGGCCTTGCCTGTGATCAGGCGAACCCGGTTGGCCGGAATCTTCGCCTCGGCGAAATTGGCTTTGGCGTGCTGTAGATGATCGACCTCGGTATCGATCGAGGTCAGGGTAGCGCCGGGCGCGCCGGTGAGCAGCCAGATCCCCGACACTCCGGCCCCGGTACCGACCTCGAGGATGCTGCGGGCCCCGGTGGCGGCGGCGATCACGGCGGACTGTGCGCCCACCGAGGGTGCAATCGCGTCGATCCCGAGTTCGAGGGATTGTTGACGCGCGCGCGCGATGGCTTCGGATTCGACGACACAGTCGTCGGAGAACTTCCAGTTCAATTCAATGTCAGACACAAATAACTCCAGTAGATGATTAGCTCAAGACTAGGGCCGAGGTGGACTGGTCCATGGATGCCCCGCCGGGCAGATATTCTAGGGACATGTTTGGGCTGACGTTCGAAAAGATTCTGCTGATCGGGATCATCGCTGTCTTCTTGCTTGGCCCAGACAAGTTGCCGCACTACGCCGCCCAGCTTGCTCGCCTGGTACGCCAGCTGCGCGACATGGCCAATGGTGCCAAAGATCGCATGCGCGACGAGATGGGTCCGGAGTTCGACGATCTGGACTGGAAAAAACTCGACCCACGCCAGTACGATCCCCGCCGCATAATTCGAGAAGCCCTCGCCGATGAAGACCCGGTCAAGGAGCAATCCGCGTCAATTTCCCGGGCCGAGCCGAACCCCGACGGCGCCTATTTGAAACGCAAACGTGCCAGGGAAGCCGCCCTGGCCGCGCTCGAGCCGGCCCCGTTCGACTCTGAGGCGACGTAACGCTCCAAGGAGAACGGATGAGCGAGTTGAAGCAGCCCAAGCGAGTAAAAAAGTCCATCTACGAGACCGAACTCGCCCGGCTGCAGGCCGAACTGGTCACGATGCAGCAGTGGGTGAAGGCATCCGGTGCCCGCGTCGTGGTGATCTTCGAGGGCCGCGATGCTGCCGGCAAGGGTTCGGCGATCAAGCGCATCACCGAATATCTCAATCCCCGGGTGGCGCGCATCGTCGCGCTGCCGATGCCGACCGAGCGCCAGCGCGGCCAGTGGTATTTTCAGCGTTACATCGAGCACCTGCCCTCGACCGGCGAGATCGTGCTGATGGACCGATCCTGGTACAACCGGGCTGGCGTCGAGCGGGTGATGGGCTACTGCACTTCCGATGAATACCGTCGGTTTCTGCACCAGGCACCCCTGTTCGAACGGATGCTGGTCGAAGACGGAATTCTGCTGGTCAAGTACTGGTTCTCGGTGTCTGACCTGGAGCAGGAACGACGGTTTCGCTCCCGGCTGAAAGACCCGATGCGGCGTTGGAAGCTCTCCGAAACGGATGTGCTGTCGATCACCCAGTGGGTCGAGTATTCCAAGGCGAAGGATGAGATGTTCGTGCACACCGACATCGCCGAAGCGCCCTGGTGGGTGGTCGAGAGCGAGGACAAGCGGGCCAGCCGGTTGAACGTGATCAGCCATCTGCTCTCGCTCGTGCCGTACGAGAAAACGGACCCGCCGAAGGTGCACATTCCGCCCAGGCCGCCGGCTTCGGACTATGAACGGCCGCCGCGGGAGGAGAACCACCAGGTTCCCGACCATGCCGCGACGCTGGTGAAGCCGAAGGAATAAGGATTCCCGGGCGGTTTCACCGGGCCGGCTAGCGCGGTGTGAGGCCCAGGCTGAGGCCGGCCAGTCCGCGGGCCCGCGTCTTCATACGGTGCGCGAGCTCCAGAATGGCGCGAGCGGCCGGGTCGTCGGGCGCGCCGAGCACGACCGGGAGCCCGGCATCACCGCCGCTGCGCAGGGCCAGGCTTAGCGGAACCTGCGCTAGCACCGGCACCGGCGCGGGCTGCCCGACGGAGAGGCGCCTGGCGACCTCGTCGCCGCCGCCCGAACCGAACAGCTCGAGCAAGCTGCCGTCGGGCTGCACCATCGCCGACATGTTCTCGATCACGCCGTAGACGCTCTGCCCGGTCTGGCGGGCCACGACGCCGCTGCGTTCGGCCACATCGGCCGCTGCGGACTGCGGCGTGGTCACGACGATGACCTCGGCGTGGGGGAGCAGCTGGCCGACCGTGATGGCGACGTCGCCGGTGCCCGGTGGCAGGTCGAGCAGCAGCACGTCGAGGTCGCCGAAGTACACATCGGTGAGAAACTGCTTGATCGTGCGGTGCAGCATCGGTCCGCGCCAGGCGACCGCGGCCGACGCGTCGTCGATGAACATGCCGATCGAGATGACCTTCACGTCGTGCGCGATCGGCGGCAAAATCATGTCGCCGACCTGGGTTGGTTTGACCGCGAGGCCGTCGTGCACCAGGCCGAGCAGGCCGGGAATGCTGAAGCCGTGCACGTCTGCGTCGACGATTCCCACTCGCAGGCCTTCACCGGCCAGCGCCACGGCCAGGTTCGCGGTGACGGTGGACTTGCCGACGCCGCCCTTGCCGCTCGTGATCGCGTAAACGCGGGTGAGCGACTCCGGGCCGAACTGCACACTGCGTGCCACCTGGCCGCCGCGCAGCTTCTCAGTCAGCGCGGTGCGTTGCTCGCGGGTCATGATCGCCACCTCGACGCTCGCGCGCCCCGGCCCGGACACCGACTCGGCGGCGGCGAGAACGTCGCTCTCGATGCGCTGGGCGGCCGGACAACCGGCAATGGTCAAGCGGATGCCGACGCTCACCTGACCGTCATCGCTCACGCTCACCCCGGACACCATGTCGAGGTCGGTGATGGGCTTGCGAATCTCGGGGTCGGTCACCCGTGATAGGGCGGTGAAGACGCGGGAGCGGATGCTGTCGGGCTCTGGAGTCAGAGGGGCCGGAGGAAAAGGTGTAGAAGTCATGCGGTGGGGCGGCTTTCGTCGGTGCTGTCTGGGGCTGCTCGTTCGTCGCTGCGCTCATCACTGCGCTCATCCAGATGCTCGAGCAACGCACGCAGTTCCGCGCGGATGAAGTCTTTCGAGGCCATGTCCTTGATCGCAATGCGCAGCGCTACAACCTCACGGGCGAGATATTCGGTGTCAGCGAGGGTGCGTTCTGACCGCTGGCGGTCCTGCTCGAACTGCACACGATCACGGTCGTCCTGACGGTTCTGCGCGAGCAGAATCATCGGCGCGGCATACGAGGCCTGCATCGAGAGCACGAGGGTCAGGGCGATGAAGCCGAGCGCGACGGAGTCGAATCGCCAGGCAACCGGGGCGAGCGTGTTCCAGGAAATCCAGGCGACGGCGAACAGGGTGAGTCCGAGCAAAAACCAGGGGGTTCCCATGCCGCGGGCGATGGCCTCGGTGAAGCGGCCGAACCGGTCCCGGCTGTGGCCGCCGTTGCGCCCGAGACCCACGAGGTTGCCGGTTCGCAGCCCCTTGGGCGCATCGAGGCGCAGGTCGGCGCGATTATTGCGGGCCACGAGTCGTCCTTTGCGCTCCGGGGAGCGGGATGCTGCCGGTTCTCAGCTCGCTGCGGGCGGCGGCGCGGCGACGCACATCATCATTGCCGTCGTGGCTGCGCCAGTCGTCGGGCAGCAGGTAATCGAGCACGTCATCAATCGTCACCACCCCGACCAGTCGGTAATTCTCATCGACCACGGGCACCGACACAAGGTCGTAGCTCGCCAGAATACGGCTGACTTCGGCGGCCGACGTGTCGGCGGTCACCGGATCCAGACCTGCGTCGAGCAGCGTGCCGAGCCGCTCGTGGGGCGGGTAGCGCAGCATCCGCTGAAAATGCACCATGCCCAGAAAACGACCGGTGGGAGCTTCGTAGGGGGGCAGGGTCACGCAGATCGCCGCACCGAGTGCCGGGGCAAGATCATGACGACGGATGCGCGCGAGCCCCTCGGCGACGGTGGCATCGGCCGAGACGATGATCGGCTCGGTCGTCATGAGGCCGCCGGCCGTGTCGGGAGCGTAGGAGAGCAGAAACCGCACGTCTTCGGCTTCTTCGGGCTCCATCAGGTCGAGCAGCTGCTCGCCGCGCTCCTCGGGCAGCTGGGCGATGAGGTCGGCCGCATCGTCGGGCTGCATCTGATCGAGCACATCGGCGGCGCGGGCATCGCCGAGGCTGGTCAGAATGCCGACCTGATCGGTCTCTGGCATCTCCTCGAGCACGTCGGCGAGGCGATCGTCGGGCAGCTCGCCGGCCACCTCAAACATGCGCTCGCGCGGCAGGTCGAGCAGGGTATTGGCGAGGTCGGCCGGTTTCAAGTCGGAATAGGTCGCGATGAGGTGTTCGGCGGACTGCGCCTGGCCTTCGGTCGCTTTCTCGCGCACCTCTGCCCAGGTTGCAAAGGTCGTGACGCCCTTGACGAAGGGGGAGGCGCTGGTCTTGGGGCGACGCACGAACAGCTGGCTGATCGCCCAGTCGGCCTCCGTGCCCTCCTTGATCGCGACGTCTTCAATGGTGGCGTCGCCCGAGCCGTCGGTGAAGAGCACCTTGCGGCCGAGGAGTTCGGCGATGACGCGCACCTCGCCGCCGCGCTGCTCATAGCGGCGAACATTGATGAGGCCGGTCGTGATGACCTGGCCGCTGCCGATGCTGGTGACCCGGTTGATCGACACGAAGACGCGTCGTTTACCGGGGATCTCCACGATCAGGCCGACGACGCTGGGCGGGTCGTTTTTTCGATACACCACGAGAACATCGCGCACCTTGCCCACGCGGTCGCCCGCGGGGTCGAAAACGGTGCACCCGGCCAGTCGGGCGACAAAAACTCTGGTGGCACTCACAATATAAATGTAGGCCACTGGCCCGACATTGGTGGCCCGGCACGACTTCCCGTGTCGGCCACCAGCCCGACGATGGTGACCAGGCACGAATTGCCGGCACGGAATAGGGTTGCGCTCATGACCGTTTGCGAACTTGCCCATGATTCCCGACAAAAGTTCACTGCGCGGTGCTCGGCCGGGCCCGCTTTCCGGGCGCAGGGCGAACGTTGAGCTTTCCGGCGAAGGACGGCATTCCGCCGGCGAGGCGAGCCGTGCAATTGATCTGGAGTGGAGTGGCACCCGACTACGGGAAAGTCAAAGACAGCGCCGCCGCCGGCTGGGCGCTCACCGGTCTCCTGAACGCAGCGCACGACATCCTCGCCTATCGGCAATTATCGGTCAAGGCCGAATCAATCCACCTGGTCTCCGGCGACCGGATGAGCTACCTGAAATTTGCGGTCGCAACCGATCGCACCGCGGGCAATGCCGTTTCGCTGTCCCACCTCCTGGCGGTCAACGCTGAGGAGGCACGGGGTCTCGGCGACCTGATCGGCGGGAACCCGCCGTTTCGCTCGCTCCGAATCGTCATCCTCTCTTTGGAGGGCGACTTCGCCATCAACCGGCTCGACCTGGACCCCGAAAGCCCGGGCGGTGTCTCGTGGTACGGCCCGTTCGACCGCGAACTCTTCAAGGACATTGCTCTGGGCTTTGCGCTCTTCGTCACCCACATGGTGGCCAATGTCTTTGACGACGACGACGGTGAGGAGACGTTCGCCGAGTCCATTGAATGGATTACCTGAGGTGGCACGATCGGGCATGTCAACAGGTCTGCGTGAAAGAATACCGGAATGAGCAACCAGAGTCTGTTTCCCCGGCGTCGCCCAGTTTTGCCTCCCGTGTTGCCGCGCGGAGAGGTGCTCGCGACGTACAGCACCTACGCCGATGCGCAGAGCGCGGTCGACACGCTCGCCAAGGCGGACTTTCCGGTGAAGCAGCTGGCGATTGTCGGCAACGACCTCAAGAGTGTCGAGCGAGTGACCGGCAAACTCACCTACGGCCGGGTCGCGCTCGCTGGCGCGGCATCCGGTGCCTGGTTGGGAATTTTCTTCGGGATTCTGTTCTTTTTGTTCTCGCCGACCGGATCGAGCCTACCGTTCGTCTTCGCCGCCCTGATCATGGGTGCCGGATTCGGCATGCTGCTCGGCATTGCGAGCTACGCGATCAACCGCCGCCGCCGCGACTTCACCTCGACCATGCAGGTCATCGCGACCAACTACCAGATCATCGTCGACGTCGAACTGGTCAACCGGGCCCGCAACCTGCTCTCGGGATTTCGCGAGGCCGAGCCAACAGCGCCTGCTGCGCCCCCGGTAGATCCTCCGATCCCCTCCGAATAGTCACGCGAGAGCGCAAAAAGTGCCCGATTGGGAGTCCCAATCGGGCACTTTTTGCGCTCTCGCGAACCTGTTTAGCTGTGCTTCGCGGCGATCCAGGCTTCAACTTCATTCGCGGTGCGGGGAATAGCTGCGGAGAGGTTTTCGGCTCCGGTGGCGGTCACCAGGATGTCGTCTTCGATGCGCACGCCGATGCCGCGGAATTCGGCCGGCACCGTGAGGTCGTCGGGCTGAAAGTACAGGCCGGGTTCGATCGTGAAGACCATGCCCGGTTCGAGCACGCCGTCCATATACATGTCGCGGCGTGCCTGCGCGCAGTCGTGCACGTCGATGCCGAGGTGGTGGCTGGTACCGTGCACCATGTAACGGCGGTGTTGGCCGTTGTCCGGAAGAAGGGCCTCCTCCGCGGTGACCGGGAGCATTCCCCACTCCGCGGTGCGCCTCGCGATGACCTGCATCGCGGCGGCGTGCACGTCGCGAAAGATGGCACCGGGGCGAACGACGGCGAGGGCGGCATCCGCTGCCTCACGCACGGTTTCGTAGACCTGGCGCTGGACGTCGCTGTAGACGCCATTCACCGGGAGGGTGCGAGTAATGTCGGCGGTGTAGTAGCTGTCGAGTTCGACGCCGGCGTCGATGAGAATGAGGTCACCGGCGGCGACAACGCCGTCGTTGCGGGTCCAGTGCAGAATGCAGGCGTGCGGGCCCGAAGCGGCGATGGTGTCGTAGCCGACCGTGTTGCCGTCGCTGCGGGCGCGGGTGTTGAACACACCCTCGACGAGGCGTTCGCCGCGGGCATGCTGGCTGGAGCGGGGGAGGTCGGCGATGACGTCGTCGAATCCGCGGGCGGTGGCGGCGACAGCGAGGCGCATTTGCGCGATCTCCCAGGCGTCCTTCACGAGGCGCAGTTCGGACAGATCCCGGGCCAGGCCGGCGTCCGGCTCATGCTCGGCATTGATCTCGATGCTGAACGGAGAGTCGGTGGCGTTGCTGCTGAGCACCCGCTCGGCGGCGAAACGCAGGCGGGCCTCGTCGACCTGCTCGGTAAAGGTCGGATCGGCTTCACGCAACACGAGGGTTTCGCTGTCGACCGCCTTCAGCACTGCGGCGAGGTCGGCGATGCCGCGCACCGCGACGGCGAGGTCGCTGGCGACCTGGGCGACGGATGGACGCGGTCCGATCCAGAATTCGCCGATGTCGGGGTTGGCGTAGAACTCGTCGGAGTCGCGGCCGGCCCGCTCGCGAAAGTACAGGGTCGCGTCGTGGCCGACAGCGGCCGCTGGTTCCAGCACGAGCACGGCACCGGGTTCGCTGTCGCTGCCCCAGCCGGTGAGGTGGGCGAAGGCCGAGTGGGCGCGGAAGGCGTAGTCAGTGTCGTTGGAGCGCTGCTTGAGGCGGCCGGCCGGAATGATCAGTCGCTGGCCAGGGTACTGCGCGGATAGCCGGGCGCGGCGTGCGGCGGCGAACGGTGCCTGCTCGCGAGCTGGCGGCAGAACGTCGGTGCGTTCGGCCCATCCGCTCGCGATGAAAGCTTTGAAGCCGGTAGACCTGGGAGTGGTCGAACGGTTCTCGTTCGAACGCGCGGCAGGAATAAGTGCGGGAGCAGTAGTATCAGCCATTCCCCCATTCTCACACCGCACTCTGGGCGGCGCCCGATCGGGTGCTGCAGATGCTGCGACGAGCGGATGCTGCGCGGCTGTCCGAAACTAACTGGCCGGCGTCAGCGTCGCCACGATCGGTCGGTGATCGCTTCCGGCCTCGTCCAGTGACTCGATCACCTGCAGGCCCAAGACCCGCCAGTTCGGGGTGGCCATCACGTGATCGATCGGGCTGCCGAGCAGCGCGGGCATCGCGGTCGGCCACGTGCCGACGGATGCCGCACCGATTGACAGGGCAGCATCCGAGCAGTTGCCGAGCACCGAGTCGCCGCCGCTCGCTCGGCCCGCCATGTGGTCGAGCGTGGAATTGAAGTCGCCCGCCATGATCACGTCGTCGCCCTGGCACTGGGTGGCGAGCCAGTCGAGATCGCTGCGCCAGTTCGACATCTCATACTGAATCGGTGCAACGGCATGCACCGCCACAATGGTGGGGCCGGTCCCGTCGACCGGTTCGGCCACGACGGTCGGCAGCACGTTGGTGTTGCCGGGCGGCCCGGACCCGGCCGCGTTGGTGACCGTGTAGTCGCCCAGGTCCGGGCTGATCAGCACGGTGGTGGAGCGGGCCTTGGAGACCAGATCGAAGGCCAGGGTGTGCACCCACATTGGGCGGCCGGCGTCGCGCATCGCTTCGGCGATCAGAATGCCGGTCTCTTCCGTCGTTTCGGGCAGGGTCACGACGTCGGCGTTTTGGGCCAGCGCTTGCGCGGCGATGACCGCGGCGCCGGGAGCGTCTCCGAGCGTGTTCCAACTGAGTACGGTGACGGAGTCGGCATCCGCTTCGGCGCTGAGCTGACCCTGGGTGGGCGAAACCGTGGTCGTGAAACCGCGGGAGGCCAGAATGCCGACGTTGGCGATACCGAACAGGGCGAGCAGCACCATGGCCATTCCCAATGTTCGACGCAGCGGGCGAATAAACCGCAGTACCCCGAGCAGGACGAGCCCGACGACCGCGCCGATGACGGCCACGGCGCGAAAGGACACCAGATGGGCGACGACCCAGCTGTTGTGCAGGCCGAACGCCTGCGGCCAGGTCACCACCAGCAGGATGACGGCGGCACCGATCAGAATCAGTGCCCGAAGGAGTCTGGAGAACATTGTTCTGAACCCTAGATCAGTATTCTGGGGAATCCCCAGTGCCGTGGTCAGCAATGAACGGGCGCAGGTGTCCAACTAGCATGGGAGCATGGCAGTCGCGCGGCAATTTCGGGGTCCGATCGACCTTCACGCACACTCGAGCGTGTCGGACGGCACCGAGACTCCGGCGGAGCTCGTGCACGCCGCAGCCGTGGCGGGGCTCGGCACGATCGCCCTCACCGACCACGATTCGACGGCCGGCTGGGCCGAGGCTTCCGCGGCCGCACGCACCGAGCACCTGACACTTATTCCGGGAATGGAATTCAGCACCCGCGTGCGGTACGCCAGTGTGCACCTTTTGGCATATCTTTTTGACCCTGACGATTCGGCGCTGCTGGCGGAGATGACCCGCGTGCGCGCAGCCCGGCTCAGCCGGGCCGAGCAGATGGTCGCCCGCATCGGCGTGGACTACGACCTGAGCTGGGACGATGTGCTCGCCCAGACCACCCCTGAGGCCACGGTCGGCCGGCCACATATCGCCGATGCCCTCGTGGCCCGCGGGCACGCCCTCAATCGCAGCGCGGCCTTCGCCGACATTCTGCACTGGAAGGCCGGCTACTTTCAGCCGCACTACGCTCCCGATCCGGTGCGAGCGATCGAGCTCGTGCGCGCCGCCGGGGGGGTGCCGGTCATCGCCCACCCCGCCACCCGTGGCATCGGCGACGTCGTCGCCGAATCCAGCTTGAAGACGATGGTTGAGGCCGGACTGTTCGGACTCGAACTGGAGCATCGCGAGAATAATCCGGAACCCACCAAACGGCTGTACGAGCTCGCCGCCAAATTCGGGCTGTCCGTCACCGGTTCGAGCGACTATCACGGCACCGGCAAGCCCAACCTGCTCGGCGAGAACACCACAGCCCCCGACGTTCTCGACCGCATCATCGCCGAGGGCCGCGGCGCGGCTCCGGTTTACGGTTGATCCCCTGAAGCGGATGCCGCAGCATTGAACGCAAACGCGCCCGACCTCCGAGGCTGCCGAAGCCGAAGCGAGGGCAGCCCGGGTGCCGGGCGCGAGCGGTGCTGAGCAGCTATTAGATCGCGCTGCCGGTCTGCGGTGAGCGACGACGGGTGCGGCTGCGACGCAGCGGGGCGTTGTTTCCGTCGTGGTGCTCGGCTCCGCCGCCATCGTGCGTGCCGGCGGCCGGAGTTGCCGCCGGGGCGTCCGGGTTCGTGCTGGAGCCGACGCGGGTGCGCGACCGGGCGGGGCGACTGGCGTCGTCGGCAACCGGGCTCGTCGCTGGCCGGTCAGAACCGGTGCGCGCAGAGTCGCCACGGCCGGAGCCACGACCGCCCTCGGAGCGCCCGCTCTCCGAGCGACCAGAGCGTGCCGCGCCGGATCGGCTGCCCGCTCCGGCGGAACGCGACCCGCTGGTACGTCCGGCCCCGCCGGTGCGAGCGTCCCCCGCGGTGACCTCCTTCACCGGGGTGGCGCGCAGGCGGCCCTTGGAGCCGGCTGGAATGTTCAGGTCGGTGTAGAGGTGCGGTGACGAGGAGTACGTCTCCATCGGTTCCGGCTGGCCGAAGTCCAGGGCCTTGTTGATGAGCGACCACTTGTGCAGGTCGTCCCAGTCGACGAAGGTGACGGCGATTCCGTTCTTGCCGGCGCGACCCGTGCGGCCGACGCGGTGCAGGTACGCCTTCTCGTCTTCGGGGATGGTGTGGTTGATCACGTGGGTGACGTCTTCCACGTCGATGCCGCGAGCGGCGACATCCGTTGCAATCAGAATCTCTTTCTTGCCGCTCTTGAAGCTGGCCATGGCGCGTTCGCGCTGTTCCTGGTTCAGGTCGCCGTGCACGGCGGTGGCGTTGAAGCCACGGTCGCCAAGTTCTTCGACGAGCTTCGCGGCGGCACGCTTGGTGCGGGTGAAGATGATGGTCTTGCCACGGCCCTCAGCCATGAGGATGCGGCCGATGACCTCATCCTTGTCCATGTTGTGCGCGCGGTAGACCAGGTGTTCGATGTTGGCCTGCATGAGGCCTTCGTCGGGGTCGGTCGCGCGAATGTGAATCGGGCGGTTCATGAAGCGGCGGGCCAGGGCAACGATCGGTCCGGGCATCGTCGCCGAGAACAGCATTGTGTGGCGGGTCGCCGGGGTCTGCGCGAACAGCTTCTCAATGTCGGAGAGGAAGCCGAGGTCGAGCATCTTGTCGGCCTCATCGAGCACCATCTCGCGCACGTTGGCGAGGGTGAGCAAACGCTGGCCGGCGAGGTCGAGCAGACGGCCGGGGGTGCCGACGACGATCTGAGCGCCAGCCTTGAGCTGTTCGATCTGACCCTCATAGGCCTTGCCGCCGTAGATGGAGACGATCTTTGTATTACGGTTCGCCGCGGCGAGTTCGAGGTCTTCGGAGACCTGCACGCACAGTTCGCGCGTCGGAACGACGATGAGCGCCTGCACACCGGGCTCCGGGTCGAGTCCGAGGCGCTGAATCACCGGAAGCCCGAAGCCGAAGGTCTTTCCGGTGCCGGTCTTGGCCTGGCCGATGATGTCCTGGCCGGCGAGAGCGAGCGGGATGGTCTGGGTTTGAATGGGGAACGGTTCGAGGATGCCCTTGTCAGCAAGGGAGTCGACCATGTCCTGGTCAATATTAAGTTCGGAGAAAGTCACGAATGTATGCCTGTCATTAACTGGAAGCGAAGTGCGCCCGTTTTTGCGTCTCGGGCAGCGGCCGCCGATCCTTGTCGGCGACGTAATTCCACCTTACTGCCCCGTCTGGACAGCGGCCACAGGCGCGCTGTTCTAAGCTAAGCCCGTGGTCACGTGGTTCGGTCGGCGCCCGCAGCGCAATGAAGCTCCGAGGCTTTCGGCCCGCGGGGCACCCCAGCCAACCGAAAAAGTGGACATCAGTTCGCTCGCGCCGGGCGTGCAGCATTTTCTTGGTCAGGCCGCGTACAGCGAGCTCGGCGAATTCGAAAGCCTCGCCCGTGCGGTGGCGACCGCACCGAACCTCGCCGTTAAAGAAGGCCTCAGCTCCGCTGCCGGTCGGGCGCTCAGCAAGCACCACGGACTGATCACCGAGATTCGTCGCCGCGGCCACGAGCCGGCCGTTGAGATGGCCCCGTTCGTCGTGAGTCTCGATGCGTTCCGCGCGAAGACCGCCGGTGTCAACTGGCACGAATTACTGCTGAGCTGCTACCTCGTCGGTGGCTTGCTCGATGACTTCTTCATTCGGCTGTCCGACGGCCTGCCGCGGGATATCGGGCCTCGCGTCGCGCAATTGCTCGGCGAGGATTCCGGTACCGACGTGCTCGTTCACGAGCTCCAGACCGCGATCGAAAACGACCAGGCGCTCGGCTCACAGCTGGCGATGTGGGGCCGTCGGCTTGTCGGTGACACCCTGCTCGTGGCCCGGTCGGCCATGCCGGCCACGGATCCCACTAATGGCCGCGCGGGCAGCAATGAGTCACGCATCGAACCGGTCTTCACCGAACTCATCGCGGCGCACACCCGTCGCATGGATGGCCTCGGCCTCACGGCTTAAGAATGTGAGATTAGGCCGTGCCGGTTTTGGCCAGGGCCTGCAGCATCCGCTGATCGGCAAGAATGCGTTGCCGGCTGATCATAAGATTCAGCACAACGGATGCAGCGACGGCGGCACCGAGAGACATCCACCAGATCCACCCCCCGGCCCAATTCCAGCCGAGCCAGGTCAGCCCGACCCAGACCAAGGATGCCGCGGCCGTTCCGATCGCGGGGACCAGCACCGAGCCCTGGGTTGAGCGTCCGGGCAGGAAGTACCGTGCGCCGAGGCCGATGAGCGTGCCGAACAGCGCGACGAACAACAGCTCCATGGCGTTTTAGGCGACGAAGCCGACGCGGCGCGATTCTTCGCTGCCGAGTTCGACGTAGGCGAGCCCCACGGTCGGAACGATGTAGACGCGACCCTTGCTGTCGCTGAGCTTCAGATAGCCGGTCTGACCGGAGAGGGCCGCCGCAACGGTCTCCTCAATCTCGGTCGCTGGCTGCGAAGTCTCAAAACCGATCTCACGGGGAGAGTTGAAAATACCAATGCGAATATCCACCGAACTGCCTTTCGTAGCCTTGCGCCCAGATTACGACAGAACGCGCCCTCGCCCTGACCGATTTCACTGTCGGCGCAACCCGTTACCGTTGAAATGTGACCAACCACGACCTCGACGCCGACCAGCAGGCTGTTCTCGATCTCCCCGACGCGGTGAGCGCCGCCGTCATCGGCGCGCCCGGCTCCGGCAAGACCAGTACGCTCGTCGAACTCGTCGCCGACCGGGTGTTGAACCGGGGGTATTCGCCGAGCGCGGTGCTGGTGTTGGTGCCGACGCGCGCCGGTGCCACCGCGCTGCGCGACCGGATCGCGCTGCGCCTGGCCGTGCCGACCAACGGGCCACTCGCCCGCAGCGCCAACTCCGTGGCCTTTCAGATCGTGCGCTCCGCGGTCGCCCAGGCCGGTGGGCCCACTCCGACCCTGCTCACTGGCGGCGAGCAGGACCAGATTATCGCCGAACTGCTGCAGGGCCACCTGGACGACGAGACGGCCGGAGCGCCGAGCGGCCCGGTCTGGCCAGACACCCTGGGCGCCGACGTACGCCAGTTGCGGGGATTTCGTACCGAACTGCGCGATCTCATGATGCGCGCCGTGGAATATGGCGTCACTCCGGAACAGCTGGAGCGTTTCGGCCTCGGGCGGCCGGAGTGGGTGGCCGCTGCCGAGTTCATTCGCGGTTACGAAGAGGCCAAGGACCAGGCCCGCCCCGGGCAGTATGACTCCACCGAGCTGGCCCGCTATGCTGCGGCGATCGTGGCCGGAGCCGAGGTAGGCCCGGCCGGGGCGGCGACGCTCGGTACCCTGGCCGGACTGCGCCTGATCGTGCTCGACGATACCCAGGAAGTCACCCAGGCCACGCTCACTCTGCTGGCCCAGTTTCAGGCGCGCGGGGTCGCGATCATCGCCGTCGGCGACCCGGATATCAGCACTGGATCATTCCACGGTGCGCATCCGGATGCCCTCGGTCGCCTCGGTCAGTACCTCGGCCTGGGCCCGGTCGGGGCGCCGGTGGGGTCATCGGTCGGACCCGCGGCGGCTTCGCCGTCCGGCGGGATCGCACCGCCGATCGTACTCGGCACCGTCTACCGACACGGCGCGGGCATCCGTCAGGTGATTCAGCAGATCACGAGTCGCATCGGCGCGGCTGCGGCCGGCACCCAGCGTGCGGCGGGCAGCGTGCAGGCCGAACCCGACGCGGTGAGCGAGATTGCTGTCGACGGCTCCGATGATCCTGCGCTCTCGGCTCCGAGTGCCGTGACTGCGCCCGAGACGCTGACCACGCCGGACGCCGTCCCCGAACCGTCCGTGCACACCGTCATCGCGACCAGCCCGGCCGACCAGCTCGCGGTGATCGCCCGGCTGCTGCGCGAACGCCACGTGATCGACGAAACTCCGTGGTCTCGCATGGCCGTGATCGTGCGCACCGGATCACTCGTTCCCTCGATCTCCAAGGGGCTCGCTGCGCTCGAAGTGCCGACCCAGGTGTCGACCGCGAGCACGGCCCTGCGCGACGAGTACGCGGTGAAAGCGTTCATCGTAGCCCTCGAGGTCACCCTCGGACGCAAAGCGCTCGACTCCCAAGCGGCGATTGAGCTGCTGCGCGGTCCGCTCGGCGGCCTCGACCCGATCACCCTGCGTCGGCTGCGCGCGGCACTGCGTCAACAGGAATTGGCCACCGACACGCCCGCCCCGCGCAGCGCCGATGACCTGCTCGTCGCAGCTTTGTATGACCCTGAGCTGCTCGCCACCATCGACAACCGCACCGCCCGCCGCGCGGCCGGTTGCGGAGCGAGCCTGCGCCAAGCCGCCATCGAGTACGCGGCCGGCGCCACCATCGAAGAACTGCTCTGGGGCCTCTGGCAGCGCAGCGGTCTCGACCGCGAATGGAAGGAGCAATCCACCGGCACCGGAATCGTCGCCGACGAGGCCAACCACAACCTCGATGCCGTCGTCGCCCTGTTCTCCGCCGCCCAGCGTTACGTCGAACGCACCCCGTCGGCCCCGCCGGTATTGTTCCTTGAACACCTCGTCGACACCGACGTGCCCGAAGACACCCTGGCGCCGCGCGCCCTCGGCGCGGCCGTCACCGTGTCCACGCCGAGCGGCACCATCGGGCGCTCCTGGGATGTCGTCGTGCTCGCCGGTGTGCAGGCCAACGTCTGGCCCGACCTGCGCATTCGCGGGTCCCTGCTCGGTGCCGGCGACCTCGCCCTCATCGCCTCTGGGCAAGACGCATCCGGTACCGACGCCCGCACCGCGGTGCTGCACGACGAACTGCGCATGTTCGCTCAGGCGGCCAGCCGGGCCACGACCGAACTACTCGTCACCGCCGTCAACAACGAAGAGAACGAACCATCGGTGTTCTTTCGCCTGTTGCCGCAGCCTGCTCCCACTCTGGGCGCCGACGACCCCGCCCACTACCCCGTGTCGCTTCGCGGTCTGACCGGAAGGCTGAGGCGCGACCTGACCCGCGCCATCCACTCGCCGGGTCGGGTCGACTCCGCCACCCGGGCAGCGGATGCCGCAGCCACGCTCGCCCGGCTCGCCGACGAAAACGTGCCAGGTGCCTCGCCCGACGAATGGTACGGCCTGGCCGACCCGAGCACCGTGCGCCCACTCAACGACCCGGAGGCCGGCGACCAACCGGTGCGGGTATCGCCGTCGCGCATGGCAGCCTTTGAAACCTGCCCGCTGCACTGGCTGATCGGTCAGGTCGGTGGCGGCGATTCCAACACCGCAGCCAACCTCGGCACGATCATCCACAAGGTCATGGAAGACGCCACCGATCGGCGCCCAGAAGCCCTGTGGCAGGGGGTGGAGGCCCGCTGGAACGAGCTCGACTTCGACGCCGACTGGCAGTCCCGGGTGCAGAAAGTTGCAGCCAGGGAGCTCACCGATCGGCTCGCCTCCTACCTGCTGGATTTCGAGAACGGCGGCGGAGAGCTGTTGAGCGCCGAGGGCACCTTTCAGCTCGAAGTGAGCGGTGCCGTGCTGTCGGGCACCATCGACCGGGTCGAACGCCAGGCCGACGGCCGGGCCGTGATCGTCGACCTCAAAACGGGCAAGGGCGATGCGACGAGCGATACCGGAGTCGCGGAGCATCCGCAGCTCGGCGCGTACCAGCTGGCCTTTCAAGAAGGCGCCATCGACGGTGTGTCCTCGGACATGGCCCTGGCCGGTGCACGATTGGTCATCGTCTCCTCGGGCACCGTCAAGCAGAACTATCGCAATCCCACCCAGCCCGCTTTCACTCCGGAGCAGCTCGAGGCCTTTCGCACCCGCGTCGGTGACGATGCAGCCGGCATGGGCGGCGCCACCTTCATCGCCGAAATCACCTCGCACTGTCTCGACCCCAGATCCCACGGGTCCTGCCGCATCCACGTCATCAAGCAGGTCAGCTCATGAGTCTTCTCAGCACCGCCACCACGGTCTCCGCCCTCGATATCGCGGCGGCGCTCAACATGTTTGCGCCGACTATCGAGCAGCAGGCGGTCATTGAAGCGCCGCTCACGCCGACCCTCGTCGTCGCCGGAGCCGGCAGCGGCAAGACCGAGACCATGGCCAACCGGGTGCTTTGGCTGCTCGCCAACGGCCACGCCCGCCCCGACCAGATTCTCGGACTCACCTTCACCCGCAAAGCCGCCGGCGAGCTCAGTGAGCGCATCAACAAACGCATCAGCGATCTCGAAACGGCCGGCCTCATGCCGATCGCCGCCGACCCCAACTCCGCCCATGGCACGGCCGCCGAGTCGTCCGACCTGTTCAACACCCCGAGCGTGTCCACCTACAACTCCTTCGCCAGCCGCCTGTTCACCGACAACGCCCTGTTGCTCGGCCGCGAACCCGAGTCGGTGCTGCTGAGCGAAACCAGCGCCTGGCTCCTGGCCCGTCACGTCGTCATCGACTTCGGCGACGGGCGGCTCGTACCTTTCGGCAAAAGCCTCGACCTCGTCACCGATGCCGTGCTGCAGCTCAGCCGTGCCCTGGCCGAGAATCCGCCGGCCGTTCACCTTGGTCAGCCCGGAGCTCCCCACGACCTCAGGGCACTGGTCGACAGTTTCGGCTACCTGCCCGATTTGCCCTACGGTAATCCGCGCAAGAAGACACCGTACGGGTCGGTCACTGACTCCCTGGCCGCAGTCGCCCCGCTTCCGGTGCTGGCCGAGTTGGCCGCTCGCTACAGCAGCGAGAAGCGTCGCCTAGGACTCATTGAGTTCTCCGATCAAGTAGCCCTGGCACTGCAGGTCTGCCAAAAGGTCGACGCCGTCGTCGACCGCTACCGTGACCAGTACCGCGTGGTGCTCCTCGACGAATACCAGGACACCTCGGTCCTGCAAACCGAGCTGTTGCACACCCTGTTTCGCAACCACCCGGTGATGGCCGTCGGTGATCCCCACCAATCCATCTACGGATGGCGCGGCGCCAGCAGTGCAAACCTGCTCGGCTTCGGCCGAGACTTCAACACCGGAGACTTCAGCCCAGCAGCAGCCCCGACCATGTCGCTGTCCTTCACTTGGCGCAACCCGGCGCTCGTCCTCGACGCTGCCAACGCCCTCGTCGCCCCGCTGAGCGCCGCCCTTCGCGCAAAACCGGGCGGAATCCAGGTCGAAACGCTCAAGGTTCCCACTGGCACCCGGCCCGGCGCGGTCGACGCGCTTATGGCTGAAACCATCGCTGAGGAGGCCGGAGCCATCGCCGACTGGTTCGCCACCCGTCTGGTCGGCGAACACAGCGGCGCGATGCTGTTTCGGGCCCGCCGCGAGATGGAATACTTTGCGGAGGTACTACGGGCGCACGGCGTGCGTGCCCACGTGCTCGGACTCGGTGGGTTGCTCTCCACCCCCGAGGTCGCCGACGTTGTGAGCGTGCTGCGCGTGGTGCACGACCCAGCCGCCGGCAGCGAACTCGTGCGTCTGCTCAGCGGTGCCCGCTACCGTGTCGGTGTGCGCGACCTGCAAGCGCTCGCCGACGTGGCGCGCTGGCTGGCCGGGCATGACTGGGCCCAGAAAGCGATCTCGGCCGATCTGCGCGGCAAGCTGCGGGCATCCGTCGCCGGCGATGAGGGCAGCTCGCTCGTGGATGCACTCGACTTTCTCGGGTCAGCGCCCGACTCGCACGGCCAGCTCGCCGGGTTCAGCGATATCGGCCGGGCCCGGGTGCAGTCGGCCGGCCGTCAGCTGGCCTGGCTGCGCTCCCGCGCTGGCCTGCCTCTGCTCGACTTTGTACGCCTGATCGAGCAGGAATTTCGGCTCGACGTCGAGCTGATCGCGAACGAGGCCAACGACCTCGGCCTGGCCAACCTGTATTCCTTCCACGACACCGTCTCGGCCTTTCTCGACAGCGACGAGCAGGGCACACTGGCGAGCTTTCTGCGCTGGCTCAAACGGGCCGAACTGCAGGACGATCTCGGCCCGCGCGCTGAACTGTCGGAGCAGGGCACCGTGCAGCTGCTGACCGTTCACGGCGCCAAGGGCCTCGAATGGGATTTCGTCGCCATTCCCAACCTGACCGAGAAGAGCCTGCCCGCCGCCTCTCGCGATACGAGCGGATGGCTGCGGTTCGGCGAACTGCCTTATGCGTTCCGCGGCGACCGGTCCGAGCTGCCCGATCTCGATATCGTCGGCCACGACACCCAGTTCGACTTTGACCTGGCGTTCCAGGCCTACAAGGCCGAGCTGGCCGACCGGCACGACGACGAGGAGCGCCGCCTCATCTACGTCGCGACCACCCGCGCCAAGCACGAGCTGCTGCTGACCGGCTCATTCTGGGGCCCCGGAGTCACCGCTCGCAAGCCCAGCCGTTACCTCACGGAACTCGCCCTGGCCGGGCTGATCGCGAAGATCCCCGACGCGCCCGCCGAGTCTGAGAAACCCGTCTCGGCGTCCAGTGGCACCGAACTGTGGCCGTTCGACCCACTCGGCGGCCGACGGGCGCTGGTCGAGGCTGCCGCAGAGAGGGTGAGCGCGAGCGAAACGGATGTCCCCACTCGCTGGTCGCACGCCGTCACCCTGCTGCTTACGGAGCGAGCCCTGCGCCTCACCGGCGGCGAGGGTGCCCCGGTGCCCACCCGCATCCCGGCCTCCCGGTTCAAGGACTACGTCGACGATCCAGCCGGTGTCGCGGCGGAGCTGCGCCGCCCAATGCCGCAGCGTCCGTACCGGGCCACTCGGCTCGGCACGCTGTTCCATTCCTGGGTCGAGCGTCGGGCGGGAGGAGCCACCGGCACCGATCGCGTCGATGCCAGCCTGTTTGACCTCGATCTGACAGACGAAGACCAGGGCACCGGCACACTCGAGCAACTTGACGTGCCGGAGCAAGAGCAGTTCGCGGTTCTCCAGGCCACCTTCGAACGCTCCGAATGGGCCGAGCGCAAACCCGTCGACGTGGAGATTGAAATTCACCATGTGCTCGCCGGGCAGGTTTTCGTCTGCAAGCTCGACGCCGTCTACCGCACCGAAACCGGCTACCAGGTCGTCGACTGGAAAACCGGGCGGGCACCCAAAAGCGCTGCAGACCTGGAACTCAAGCAGACTCAGCTTGCGCTGTACCGGCTCGCCTACGCCCGCTGGAAGGGGATCGATCCGAGCATCGTCGACGCCGTCTTCTACTTCGTCGCCGACGACACCGTCGTCGCCCCCGAGCGGCTCTACTCGGAGGCTGACCTTTTGGCGGCCTGGTCAGGGGCGATGGCCCCGGTGCTGGAATCGTCAGAATCAGAATCAGAATCTGAATCTGAATCGACGGTTAGTCCCGAAAAGTTGTAGCTGTCGGTGTGCATCGCCGCGTGCTGGTCGTAATCGCGGGCGGCGCGCGGCATGTGGTCGAGCATATTCTCCACGTCGCCGACACTCATGATCGGGCCGGTTTCGGGGGAGAGCGGCTGCTGGGTGTGGCTGTGCACCGTGTCGACCAGGCCGTCGAGCATGGCGACGGCGTCATCGACGATGGACTGGTCGTGGCTGCTGGAGCCGTGCAGCAGCCAGCGGGCCAGTTCCAGCTCGGCATAGAGCATGGCGCGCTGGGTGATGTGCGTGTCGCTGCCCTGGCGGGCGCTGGAATAGGCGTCGATGGCCAGTTCGGCGGCGTCACCGCGCGCGGCGAGTAGCCAGTGCAGGTCGCGCGCCGGGTCGCCGACGGCCAGCGCGGACCAGCCGAGAATCCCCGACACGGCGTCGTCGGTGATCAGAATGGAATCGGCCGACATCGACCCGTGCACCACGGCCGGCGCAAACTGCCACAGGGCTTCGTCGTCGGTGGCCTGCTCCCAGCGGCGCAGCAACGCGGCGGGCAGGTAGCCGGTGCCCGCGGCTCGATCGATCAGGTCGATGGCGTCCTTGCGGCACTGTTCGGCGCTATGCTGCGGCAGCCCGGCGGTGCCGATGAAGGCGCTCGGCAACGAGTGGATGGCGGCGATCGCGCGGCCGATCGACCCGGCGACGCCCTCATGCCCGGTGAGGGCATCCGCATCAAAACTGTCACCAGCCAGCAGCTCATAGACCACAGCACGGGTGCCCTGAATCGGCGTCTGGCCGACATACTCGGGCACGTCGAACGGCAGCCGGCTGCGATTGCCAGTGGTGAGCGCGCGCAGCGCCACGAGGTCCGCGGACTGCTCGGTTTCGGCCGACTGGCTGGTGGGAACGCGAATAATGAGCGCCCGACCGGCCTTGTCGATGACGAGCGCCGAGTCGAAGAGTCCGTGCGCGCCGGCACTGTGCTTGCGGGCGTAGGCCACGTCGAGCCCCGGAACAGCGGAGGTGGCTAACGCGGCTAGAGTGAGTTGAGTTCTGGCCATGCCTACTAGGTTAGATCGACTTGCGGTCTGGCGGTTATTCGCCACGCCTCCACCCACGTTCTTGCAGAGCTCGGAGATATACCATGTCGTTCACTTTCACGACGCGGTTGCCGCTGTCTCGCCAGGCGGTCGACCGTGACCACCTCACCCGCGGCCTGCCGGACTTGTTCGACCAGCTCTGGGCGGATGCCGCCACCCGCGTTCTGCCCGTCTGGCACGGCAAAATTCTGCTCGCGCCGCACGATGCTGCCAGCACCGACCCGGCCAGCACCGACCCGGCCAACACCGGTGTGCACCTCGCCCTGCTGCCGCCCACGAGTCTGCACAATGCCGGCCTGCGGGTCTACCTCGGCCGGTCCCTGCCCGCCGACCTGCCCGAGACTGCCGGTACCCGCATCGTTGCCGTGCAGCTCGATGATGACGCTGCAGCCCGGCTGGAGCCCGAGGAGAGTCGCTGGGTGGGCCTGCGCACCGTTGCGACCGTGCTCGATGACCGTGACGCCGGCCTGTTCGCCGAGGCCCTCGGCGTGCTCAACTGGCACGCTTCGCACGGCCACTGCCCGCGCTGCGGCGCCGCCACCCTGGTCGAGGAAGGTGGCTGGGTACGCCGCTGCCCGGTCGACAACAGCCAGGTCTTTCCGCGCACCGACCCGGCCGTCATCGTGCTCATCACCGACGCCGACGACCGCATTCTGCTCGGCTCCAACGCTATGTGGGAGAACAACCGGTACTCGCTCCTCGCCGGATTCGTCGAGCCCGGCGAGGCCCTCGAAACGGCCGTGATCCGCGAAATGTTCGAAGAATCCGGTCTGCGCGTGACCGATCCGGCTTATGTCGGCTCCCAGCCGTGGCCCTTCCCGGCCTCGGTCATGTGTGGCTTCACCGCGCGCCTCGCCGACGACCAGGCGGCCCATGAGCTGCTGCCCGACGGCGCCGAGATTCTCGCGCTGCGCTGGTTCAGTCGAAAAGACCTGCTCGATGCCGGTGAGTGGATGTTACTGCCCGGCCCGTCCTCCATCGCGCACGCCATGATCGAGCGTTGGCTCGGCGCGCCGTTGCCCGCCGCGACGGAGTTGATTCGTCCGTGACGGCCACCGCCGACTCGCTGCTCCAAGGCCTCGATGAACAGCAGCGCATTGCCGCCGAAGCGCTGATCGGCCCGGTCTGCATGCTCGCCGGCGCCGGAACCGGCAAGACGCGCGCCATTACCCACCGCATCGCGCTCGGCGTGCTGACCGGCGCCTACGCCCCCAACCGGGTCATGGCGCTCACCTTCACGAGCCGTTCGGCCGCCGAACTGCGCGGGCGCCTGCGTCAGCTCGGCGCCGGGGGAGTGGCTGCGCGCACCTTTCACGCCGCAGCGTTGTCCCAGCTGAACTACTTCTGGCCGCACGTCGTCGGCGGGCAGGCGCCGCGCATCCTCGACGGCAAGGGCCGCATTCTCGGGCACGCCGCTGAGGCTCTGCACCTCAAACTCGACACCGCCACGCTGCGCGACCTCGCCGCCGAGGTGGAATGGCGCAAAACCAGCGGCCTGAGCATCGAGCAGTACGCGGCCGGCATAGCCCGCCGCAGCCTGCCGGGCCGACTCGACGTCGACCAGGTCGTCGCCCTGCAGCAGACCTACGAGAAGCTCAAAGACGATCGCAAGCAAATCGACTTCGAAGACGTACTGCTCGCCATGGCCGGCATGATCGAGGCCGAACCCTCCGTGGCCCTGCAGGTGCGCGAGCAGTACCGGTTCTTTGTCGTCGACGAATACCAGGACGTCTCGCCGCTGCAACACGACCTGCTCGCCCTCTGGCTTGGCGACCGCCGCGATCTCTGCGTCGTCGGCGACGCGAGCCAGACCATTTACTCCTTCGCTGGTGCTCGCAGCGACTACCTGCTGGACTTTCCGAAGCACTACGAAGACGCCACCGTGGTGCGGCTCGAACAGAACTATCGCTCGACCGCGCCGATCGTCGCCACCGCGAACCAGCTGATGCGTGGCCGGTCCGGCGCCCTGACCCTGCAGGCTGCCCAGACCGACAGCGGCCCCGACCCAACGGTGCGCGGCTACGCCTCCGACATGGCCGAGGCCCGCGGCGTGGCCGAGCAGATTCTGCAGCTCATCTGGGCTGGCACCAAACCCGAAGACGTGGCCATCTTGTTCCGGGTCAACGTGCAGGCCGCGCTGCTCGAAACGGCTCTGACCGAGGTGGGGGTGAGCTACCAGATTCGCGGTGCCAAACGGTTCTTCGACCTCCCCGAGGTGAAGCAGGCGGTGATGAGCCTGCGGGCGGCATCCGTTTCAATCATTGGGGAACCACTGTTCAAATCGGTCAGTGACGTGCTGCGGTCGCTGGGCTGGAGCCAGACCGCCCCGGAGACCCGCGGCGCCGTGCAGGCGCGGTGGGAATCGCTCAACGCACTGATGGGCCTGGTCGACCAGGCCGCTGCCGGAACCACGTTCCGACAGTTCACCGACGAGCTGATGGAACGTCAGGCCGGCCAGCACGAACCGACGGTGTCGGCCGTGACGCTCGCCACGATGCACTCCGCCAAGGGCCTTGAGTGGGACGCGGTGTTCGTGGTCGGCCTGAGCGAGGGCCTGGTGCCGATCAGCTATGCGAGCACGTTCGAGCAGATCGACGAGGAACGCCGGCTGCTCTACGTCGGCATCACCCGCGCCCGGAAGCGACTCGCGCTGAGCTGGTCATCCTCTGGGGCACAGGCGCGGGCAGCTCGCGAACGCTCGCGTTTTCTGGAAGAGCTTGGCAGCCGCACCGCTCGTGCAGCCGGTGTACGGAGCCCGTGACCGCACCGCCCCACGCGTCCAGTCGCAGTGACCGGGTGAACAACACGGATCGGCCTGTTTCCAGGCGATCCTGAACGAGTCCGGCCACCCGGGCGGCGAGCTCGAAGCTCAGCCGCGGAGTTTCGCTCGGGGCCTCGCGCAGCACGAGCTGACATGCCATGGCCGGCCAGGACGGATCCGTGTCGACGTGGGCGAGCTCCAGACAGGTCAGGCAGGGTCCGCGGCCAGGTTCGACGAGTGGACCCACCCGCGCGGCGCTGTCGCTGAAGACCACCGGCAGGTGCGGAATATCGCGGCGCAGCCAATGCCCGTGCCGTTCAGGCGCGAAGACGTACTGCCCGATCAACACGGCCAGCTCGGGGTCGTCTCCTGGAGCCGGCTCCTCGATTCCGAGGTTGGCCAGCAGCGCGTGCAGCCGGGTCGCGGTCGGTCCGTGGCCGTCAACCAGCACGGTGCGGGGCAGCGGGGTTACCGGTGCCGGCGCATCGTCTGGCACGTACAACAGTGCCGGTTCGAGCAGGTCGAGCAGGTGCGTCACTTCGACAGCGGATGCCCCGGCGGCCGTTCCGAGCAGCATCGCGCCCGATCGATGCACCCCCGCAGAAAGCGCGGACAGCACAGCCTCGTGAGCGGGCGTCAGCCCGCCGATCGTGACAATGGCTTGGTCGATGCCGAGCTGCACGCAATTCGGTGTGCGCCACACCAGCGGATACCGCGGATTCAGTCTGAGGGCCATGCCGACATGATGACGCGTCTGGCGGTCGCGCGTAAAAGTTATCCACAGACGGGTGCGGGCCCGCTTCCACCGAATATTGGGATTTGGTGGTCACGCGGCCCCCACCGTCAGATTTCTTCAGTAGCGGATGACGACGCGACCGTCGATCTTGCCGTGCTTCATCTCGTTGAGCACCTCGTTGACCTCGTCGATGCGGCGCTCAGAGACCGTGGGGTGGATCTGGCCGCGCGCGTAGAACTGCAGGGCTTCCTCCATGTCCTGGCGGGTGCCCACGATGGAGCCGCGAATGGTGAGGCCCTTGAGCACGATGTCGAAGATCGGGGCGGGGAAGTCTCCCGGCGGCAGACCGTTGAAGACGATGGTGCCGCCACGGCGGGTCATGCCGATGGCCTGGCCGAATGCGGCCGGGTGTACAGCGGTCACGAGCACGCCGTGCACACCACCGGTGGCTTTTTGAATGGCGGCGACCGGGTCTTCGTCCAGCGCATTGATTACGAGCTCGGCGCCGTGTTTGCGGGCCAGGGCGAGCTTGTCGTCGGCGATATCGACGGCCGCGACGCGCAGCCCCATCGCCTTGGCGTACTGCACGGCGATGTGGCCGAGGCCGCCGATGCCGGAGATAACGACCCACTGGCCCGGGCGGGCCTCGGTCATTTTGAGGCCCTTGTAGACGGTGACTCCGGCGCACAGCACCGGGGCGATCTCGATCGGGTCGGCGCCGTGGGGAATGCGCACGGCGAAGCGGGCGTCGACGAGCATGTACTGCCCGAACGAACCGTCCACGCTGTAGCCGCCGTTCTGCTGCGCTTCGCACAGGGTTTCCCAGCCGGTGCAGCAATACTGGCAACTGCCGCAGGCGCTCCAGAGCCAGGCGTTACCGACCAGGTCGCCGATGTCGAGGTCCTTGACGCCGTCACCGAGGGCGACGACTTCGCCGACCCCTTCGTGGCCCGGAATGAACGGCGGGCTCGGCTTAACCGGCCAGTCGCCTTCCACAGCGTGCAGATCGGTGTGGCAAACTCCGCTGCTGATCAGTTTGACCAGGGCCTGGCCGGGGCCGGGGGTCGGAACGGGCACTTCGTCAATGGTGAGGCCTTGGCCGAACTCGTGCACGACGGCCGCGTGCATGGTCGTTGGCACCCGGGTGGATTCGTAGCGCGCCTTGAACTCGTCCGTCGCGCCGGTGGTGGTCTCGGTTATCGTCATTGCCAAACTCCTTCGTTTGGGACATTTCGTCCGTTGAACGACGGTAGATCGGCACAGGTTGCGGCAACGTTGCGCGCCGTTACTCCTCGTGCGGGCGCTCGGCTCCGTCGTCGCGCAGCAGGTCTTCGAGAGCCTGGTCGACGTCGTCGAGCACCTCGGGCCCCCCGCGGGCTGCACTGGTCAGCCGAATGATCAGCGGCTGGGGATCGTCGATGTCTTCCGAAGTGGGCAACAGGTCGGGGTGCGACCAGAGCGCGTCGCGCGCCTCATTGCCAACGGCATCCGTCACGGCCTGCCACATCGCTGCGGCCTCCCGCAACCGGCGGGGACGCAGTTCGAGACCGACCAGCGTCGCGAAAGCGGACTCCGCCGGACCGCCTGAGGCCCGGCGGCGTTTGACCGTCTCGGCGATGGCATCCGCTTTGGGAAGTCGAATCGTGGCACGAGCGGTGACGACGTCGACCCAGCCCTCGACCAGGGCGAGCATCGTTTCTAGGCGGGACAGAGCCGCAAGCTGCGACTCGGACTTCTGCTGAATGAGGGAACCGTCGACCATTGCCTGGCGCAGGTCTTCGGGGTTGGACGGGTCGAAACTTCCGGCCAGGTCTTCGAGCCGGCTGGAGTCGATGCTGATGCCGCGTGCATAGGCGGTGACCGCGCTGGTCAGGTGCAGGCGCAGCCAGCGGGCGTGGCGGAACAGTCGCGCGTGGGCGATCTCGCGCACGGCGAGGTAGATCTGCACCTGGTCGGCCGGAACGTCGATGCCGGCTCCGAAGTCGGCAACGTTCTGGGGGAGCAGGGCGGCCTGCTGCTCACCGAGCAGTGGAATGCCGATATCGCCGCCGCTGACGACCTCGCTCGCCAGCTGGCCGACGACCTGGCCGAGTTGCATGGCGAACAGGGTGCCACCGATGCTGCGCACGAGCTGGCTCGCGTTGGCGACCATGCCCTGCATCTCTTCGGGAACCTGTTCGGCGAAGACCCGGGTGAGGGAGTCGGAGATGCTCGTGGCGACGGGTTCGGCGAGCTGGGTCCAGAGCGGCATGGTCACGGTGACCCATTCGCGGCGGGTCATCAGGCGCGGTTCGACGGTGAGTTCGGCCACGGTAATGACGTCATCGAGCCAGAGAGCCGCAATGTGAAAGGCCTGGCGCAGCTGGGTCTGCTGTTCATCGGTCGCGCTGAGCTGACCGGTGGCCGCTCGCTGTTCACCCTGGGTGAGGGCGATCTTCCAGTCGACGACGGTGCCCTGGGAGTTCATGGCGCCCTGCAGCTGCTGCATGAGCGCGGCGACGCTGGCCGGGTCGTTGGGCAGACCGGCAGCGCCGGCGAGCTGGCTCGGGTCGATGCCGCTCTTGCCGCTCAGGATGTCGCGCAGCATGTCACGAAACTCGTCGCTGGGTTCGCCGGGATTCTGATTGTTCGGGTTCTGATCGTTCGGGGGTAGGGAGTCGTCGGCCACTTCAGGCCCCTCTCAGTCGCATACTTCTACGCTAGTGCGAGTAGCCCGCTCGGGGCTGGGAAATATCCTAGGCTGAATGGCTTGCTGTGCGCCCGTCGCGAACACGACCCGCAACCTGGCACGAATCAACACTCAAAGGACCACGATGGCGCTCTTCACCAATGCACCGGCACCTCGACGTGCCGGACGCTCTGGCCCGTCCCTCGGTTGGACGGCACTGCTGATCGCCCTCGTCGCCGGAGTGATTCTCGGCATCATGCCGGCGCCCTATGTCATCGAGAAGCCGGGTCCGGTGTTCAACACCCTCGGCACCGCCACCTACGACGACGTCGAAACCGCTCTCATCACCATCCCCGACGAGACCGTCTACCCGACCGGCGGCACCCTCGATCTGCTCACCGTGTCGCTCTTCGGCAACCGGGAAGACCGGCCGAGCTGGCTCGCCGTGGCCGGTGCCTGGCTCGACCCGAGCGAGGCCGTCCTCCCCATTGACCAGGTTTTTCCCGATAATGTCAGCACCGAGCAGCGCGACGCTCGCAGCAGCGCCGACATGATTAATTCCCAACAGGATGCCATCGCCGCCGCACTCACTCATCTCGGCTACGACTACCCCACGACGGTGTCGGTGGTGAGCCTGCCCGACGGTTCTCCGGCCGCGGGCGTGATCGAGCCCGACGATGAAGTGACCGCCGTGAACGGTACCGCGGTGGCCAATGTCGCCGAACTGCGCGCGGCTTTGCAGGACAACGGTGCCGAGACCGCGGCGAGCGTCGACATTGTGCGGGGCGGCCTCGCCCGGACCGTCGAGGTCACCCCGATCGACAACGACGGCACGATCGTGGCCGGTGTCAACGTGTCGGTCGCCTACGAATTTCCGTTCGAGGTGCAGATCCAGCTCGACAAGGTCGGCGGCCCGAGCGCCGGCATGATGTTCGCCCTCGGAATCATCGACAAGCTCACTCCCGGCGAGCTGCAGGGCGGCGAGAACGTGGCCGGCACCGGAACCATCGACCAATCCGGCGCAATCGGCCCGATCGGCGGCATCCAGCAGAAGCTCTATGGCGCGCTCGAGAGCGGCGCGACCTGGTTTCTCGCCCCCGCCGAGAATTGCGGCGAGGTAACCGGAAATATCCCCGACGGCCTGACAGTGTTCTCGGTCGCCACCCTCGACGAAGCGCTCGACGCGCTCGACGCGATCAAGACCGGTGCCGACACGAGCGACCTGCCGAGCTGCCCGGCCAGTTGACCCGTGGCGAACGAGCAGTAGTGATGACTCTCTCAGGGCCGCCAAAGTATGATGGTGGCAGACCCTGATCCTGCAGCAAATGATCACCCTGTATCTAATAACTGAGCGCAAGAGGCCAATTCGTGACTTCATCATCAGCCGACAACGTCCCACGGCGCAGCCGAGCCCCGCTAGCAATTACCGCAGCCATTATCGCAGGGTTGGTGATCCTGTTCTTTATATTCGCCGGACTGTATACCGATGTGCTGTGGTTCGACCAGCTGGGGTTCGTCAACGTTCTGACCACCCAGTGGATCGCCGGCACCGTGCTGTTTTTGATCGGCTTCGTGACGATGGCCGTTCCGGTCTGGGTGAGTATTCAGCTGGCCTACCGTCTGCGCCCGGTCTACGCGAAGCTCAACTCGCAGCTTGATCGCTATCAGCAGGTCATCGAGCCGCTGCGTCGCCTCGCGATGTATGGCATCCCGGCCCTCCTCGGGCTGTTTGCCGGTGTGGCCGCTGCCACCCGCTGGCAGACCGTGCTCATGTGGCTCAACCGCACCGAAACCGGGCGGGTTGACCCGCAGTTCAACTTCGACATCTCCTTCTATCTGATGGACCTGCCGTTCTACCAGGCCGTGCTCGCCTTCGCATCCGCTGTTGTGCTGATTTCGGCGCTCGTCTCGGTCGCGACCAGCTACCTGTACGGATCCATTCGGGTGTCCGGGCGTGAAGTGCTCATCTCCAAGGCCGCGCGCGTGCAGATCGCCATCACCGCAGCCCTCTATCTGCTGCTGCAGGCCGTGAGTATCTGGTTCGACCAGTACTCCACCCTGACCAACAACAACGCCCTGATCACCGGTGCCGGCTATACCGACGTCAACGCCACCATCCCCGGCCGCGCGATCCTTGCCGGCATTGCCGCCGTCGTCGCCCTGCTCTTCATCCTGACGGCCATCATCGGTCGCTGGCGTCTGCCGGTCATCGGCACCGCGCTGCTAATCGTGTCGAGCCTGCTCATCGGTTCGCTGTACCCGTGGGTCGTGGAGCGCTTCCAGGTGGAGCCGAGCGCGAAGGCACTCGAGGCCGAATATATCGAACGCAATATCGACCTCACCCGGGATGCCTACGGCGTCGCGGACATCGAGGAAATTGCGTACGACGCGAAGACCACCGCCGAGCCGGGCGCGCTGCGCGCCGACGCCGCGACCACGGCCAACATTCGTATTCTCGACCCGGCCCTGGTCAGTGACTCCTTCGGCCAGCTCGAGCAGTTCCGCCAGTACTACCAGTTCCCGGACAACCTCGACGTTGACCGCTACGTGATCGACGGTACTTCGCAGGACACCGTCGTCGCCGTGCGTGACCTGAATATCGACGGCTTGAACACCGGTAACACCTGGGTCAACTCGAAGACCGTTTATACCCACGGCTATGGCATGGTCGCCGCGTACGGCAACCAGCGCTCTGTCGACGGCCAGCCGGTGTTCCTGGAATCCGGCATTCCCACCAGCGGTGCGCTCGGCAAGTTCGAACCGCGCATTTACTTTGGTGAGACCTCGCCCGAATACTCCATCGTCGGTGACGAAGAGGGCGCCAACCCGATCGAGCTCGACTATCCGTCGGGTGAAGAGGGTGCTGGCCAGACCTACACGACGTTCTCCGGAGACGGCGGACCGAAACTGGACAATGCGTTCAAAAAGCTGATCTACGCGCTGAAGTTCCAGTCGGAGCAGATCTTCCTCGCCGCCTCGGTCAACGACAAGTCGGAGATTCTCTACGACCGTGACCCGGTCACCCGCGTGCAGAAGGTCGCGCCGTACCTGACGCTCGACTCCGACGCCTACCCCTCGGTCGTTGACGGTCGGGTTATGTGGATTGTTGACGGCTACACCACCTCGGCGGATTACCCCTATTCCACCCCGGTGAGCCTCAGTGAGGCCATCGCCGACACGCAGACACCGGCCCAGCCGTATGCGTTGGACAGCATCAACTACATGCGCAACTCGGTCAAGGCCACCGTCGACGCCTACAGCGGCGAGGTCACCCTCTACGCCTGGGACGACGAGGAGCCGCTGCTGCAGACCTGGCAGAAGATCTTCCCGTCGTCGCTCAAGCCGATGAGCGAGATGAGTGGCGACCTGATGAGCCACGTGCGCTACCCGGCCGATCTGTTCAAGGTGCAGCGTTCCATTCTTGGTCAGTACCACGTGACCGACCCCGGTTCGTTCTACTCGAAGGACGACGCCTGGATCTCGCCCAACGACCCTGACTCGCCGGCGACCAACCCGACGCTGCAGCCGCCGTACTACCTCACCATGCAGGTACCCGGCTCGGACCAGCCGTCGTTCTCGCTGTACTCCACTTTCCAGCCGGAAGCGACGGGTGAATCCAGCCGTAACGTGCTCTACGGTTACCTCGCTGTAGACGCAGACGCCGGATCGGTAGACGGCGTCAGAGCGGATGGCTATGGCCAGCTGAGGCTGCTCAACCTGCCCAAGGACGGCACGGTACCTGGCCCCGGTCAGGTGCAGAACGTGTTCAACGCCGACCCGACAGTGTCGACCGAGCTCAACCTGCTGCGTCAGGGCTCGTCGACCGTGCTGAACGGTAACCTGCTGACCCTTCCGGTTGGTGGCGGACTGCTCTACGTGCAGCCGGTTTACGTGCAGTCCACGGGCGAGACCAGCTATCCGCTGCTGCAGAAGNTTTCGGTGACCAGATCGCGTTCGAGGACACCCTCGACGGCGCCCTCGATGTGCTGTTCGGCGGTGACTCTGGTGCCACCGCTGGTGATACCGACGTGCCCGAAGATGCCACCACGAATAACGGTGCCTCCACCGACCCGAGCACCGACGGTTCGACCGGCGGCAGCACCGACGTACCGACCGGGTCGACCGGCGATGCCACAACGGATGCCGAGCTGAAGTCGCTGCTCGCCGTCGCCAAGACGGCGCTGGCAGAAAAGGCGGCCGCACTCGCCGCCGGTAACTTCGCCGACTATGGCACCGCCGACGCGAAGCTCGAAGACACGATCGCGAGCATGCTCGCCCTGCTCGGCGAGTAGCCAGACCGCACCACACAGGCCGCAAGCCTTCACTCTCTCGGGTGGGGGCTTGCGGCCTGTGGTATTGGAGGGCAGAGTGCGCCCGCCAGACGTGGGCGGGCGATGTGAGAAGTCGAAGATTCGGCCGGTCTTGACAACGGCGCCCTTCCACTCTCCGAGGCTGCCGAAACCGCCACAGTCACGAAACTTACCAATCTCGACAACGCCACCATTCCGTCGGTCGTCTCTCGACAGGCTCGACAACCGGGTCGAGGCCGCCATAGCCCTGCGCTGGCTGTCTGCTCAGCCCGGCCATCCCGTTGGCCGCGCACGCGACCGCGCGGGCCTACTTTTCCCAGTTGGGTTTCTCGGCCGGGGTGGCGGCACGGTTTTGTCCGGCGGGGCGCCAGGTTTGAGTGGGGTCGAAGATGAGGGGTCCGCGAACCCAGAGGCGGCCGTCTCTCATGTCAATGTCCCAGCCGGAGGTCTCGATGCTCGCATGCCCGGCGTTACAGATCAGTACGGCGTTGTCGATGTTGGTGAGGCCGCCCTTGCGCCAGGGCACGACGTGATGCGCTTGGGTTAGCTGCGGTGGCACGGTGCAGCCGGGGATGACGCAGCCGCCGTCGCGGGCGGCCAATGCGCGGCGCTGACTAGCGGTAAAGAACCGGTTGCTGTCGCCGAGGTGCAAAACCTGACCCTGGTGGCCGAACAACACGGGCTGATACCCGCCGGCGCAGAGCAGCTCATCGACTTGTTTCACGGTGAGGGGTCCGTCGATGCCGTCGATCCAGCCGGCGCCGCGGCCGGCGAGGAGGTCGTTGATAGTGATGTGCACGAGTACCGTCGGTGCCGCGCCGCCCATCGTTGGGGTGCCCGGCTGCCGGGCGGCCGCTTCGAACACCGCGCGGAGGATCCCGGCCTGCTTCTCACTGATCGAGCGGGTATCGGCGGGTTCCTGCGGGCAGGGGCTGAGGGCCTGGCCCGCGTTTGCTCCGGTCCGCTCGTCGTAGCCCTGGTCGTAGCCCTGGGCACGGCCGATCGGGCCGTTCTCGTCGTCGGCCTGCCCGTGCTGGCCGCCGGTCTGCTCGCCGCTTTCGCAGTGCTCGACCGGGACATCGTTCGAGGCCTGCGCGCTACGGCCATCGTTGGCGCCAATCGTGAGGACGTCACTGGCGCTGCTATCAGTGCTGGTGCTTGCTTTGCTGTCATTACCGTCGCTGTCCGTGATGCCGTCGGTTTCATCGTTGTGCGTGCTGTCCGCATCGGATAGTTCGCACGGTTCGGTCTCGTGGAAGGCGACCGTGGCTCGGGGAACCGCGCCGGGAACGGGGTTTACGGCAGCGGAGGAGAGGTAGGCGTCGAAGACGGTGCCGATGATGGCCCGGTCGAGGGTGGTCAGCCAGCCGTTCAGGCTGTAGCCGCCGTTATTCAGTCCACCGAAGGCGAACCAGCTGCGCCGTTCCGCCGTGGCCTCACCCGGAGCGCACCCGTCGGGCGCGAGGCGCGCCTGCCACGCGATGCCCTGCTGCCGGAGTAACTCCGGCGCAAATGCGATACCGGCACCGGGCAGCCCCTCGGTCTCCGGGGTAATGGCGCCGGACGCGCTCGCTACCAGGGAGCGCTCGACGCGGTCGAGGTCGTCCACCAGCACCGAGGCGCGCAGGCCGTCGAGCACGGACACGATGACGCGGGCTTGCTCCACTCCGAGCTCCCCGCCCTGCAACGCCTCACCCACCACGGGGTAGGTCGGTGCGAGGGGCCGGCCGAGCAGCATCCGCTCGCCGGCATTCTTGCCGAGCGACGCGCGCTGCCGCACCTCACTGCGCGACAACCGCGCCAGGGTGGACACCAGCATGAGGCCGCTGCGGCAGCCGAGCCGGCGGGCCAGAGACACCGCGCCAGCCGCTTCTATCTCGGTCTGATCGGCCGTCTTTGCCGCAGCAGTCTTAGCAACGGACGCATCAAGGTATTCGGAGCGGCGCAGCACATCCGTCGTGGACAGCACCCGGGCACCATCAACAACCCGGCCGACGCTCTCGAGGGCGAGCAATATGCTCAAGGATTCTTCATCTCCCAGCGACCCAAACGACACCGAACCCAACGCTTTCAGGAGAATCTCCCGAGCCTGCCCGACCGCCACAATGACAGCATTCGAACTGGCCTCACCGGTGTTTTCCATGAACATGGGCGCCATTGCCTCCTTCGCAACGATTCTACTCCGAATCGAACACAAAAGCGAGCGCAACTCATTTTTGATTTGTGCGGAGAAATTTCAAACTCCAGAGGTCTGATCCGCAGTTCTACGTGATTCACCTTTGAATGAGCGGGAGTTCACTGGCGGCCATCATCTGAGGCGGATGGTCAAGTTGATGGTAAATCGAATATATAAATGAAACTTTTACACTGTTTGTTTATTTGGCCAACACCGTGGAGTAATGCATTCCACGCCACACTTCGGGAGCGCTGAGACGCCCGGAAGCGGTGCACTGGGAACGCTGCGGATCCGTGGCGTGCAGCGGCAAGGTGGAAGGCCGTGGATCTTCCCGTGAATCGATTCCGACTTCACCGGGTTAGAGCAGCTGTCCATACCTGAATACCTGTTGGTACGGAGAATGGCGATCCCTTGCGGCTGTCCTGCTTGATGGTGTTTGATGCCAGTAGAGGAAACCATTTTCGGTGCCCAATTGGCAATATCGCCACAAGTGGTCGACCGAGCTTTCAGGGTGTGCTAAATTTGTACTTGTAGCGCGGGGTGGAGCAGTTCGGTAGCTCGCTGGGCTCATAACCCAGAGGTCGTAGGTTCAAATCCTGCCCCCGCAACAGATGCCCCCGGAACCCTTGGTTCCGGGGGCTTTTTTGTACCTTCCGCCCGCTGGGCGCCTGACTTTTGCTGATCGAAGTCTCGACAGGCTCGATCCAGGTCTTGGCGAGATCACTTTTGGGCAAGATGAGAAGGTCGGGAGCGAATCGGGCGCGTGACTGCGATTTGGATCGCGTACGTCGATTTCACGCTGGACAGGCGACAATTGATGCAACGAAGGTTGCAGACATGAAGAAGAACAGAAACTGGCTCGCCGCGCTCATCGTCATTCCCCTGGCGCTGGCAGGATGCACGGCCAATTCGGCAGACACGACGACCGCCGCATCCGCGGAGATTGTCATCGCCGTCGTCACGCACGGAACACCGGGCGACACCTTCTGGGACGTCGTCAAGAGCGGCGCGGAGCAGGCCGGCACCGACCTGGGGGTTACCGTCACGTACCAGGGCGATGGCGACCCGGTGAAGCAGAGCCAGCTGATCGCTGCAGCCATCGCCACGAATCCGGATGGCCTCATCGTCTCGATGGCCAACCCCGACGGCGTTCGGAATGCGGTTGAAAAGGCGGTCGCCGCCGGTATTCCGGTGATAACCATCAACTCCGGCCTTGAGCAGTCCAAGGAATTCGGTGCCCAGACCCACATCGGTCAGAGTGAGTTCATCGCCGGCCAGGGCGCGGGCGAGCAGCTCGCCGAAGCTGGTGTCGGCAACGTCATCTGCGTCATTCACGAGGCCGGCAACACAGGGCTGGAAGAACGCTGCGATGGAGCAGCTGACACCCTCGGCGGCACGGTCACCAACGTTCAGGTTGACGTCGCGAACATCGCGGACGCTCAGAACACCATCAAGAGCAGCCTTCTGGCCGACTCGTCCATCGATGGCGTGCTCACCCTGAACCCGGGCATCGCCGTCGCGGCCAGCCAGGCGATCGACGAAGCCACCAGCTCGGCGCAACTGGCGACCTTCGATGTGTCCTCCGACGTGACGCAGCTGATCCTCGACGGCAAGATCCTGTTCGCGGTCGACCAGCAGCCCTACTCCCAGGGATACCTGCCCGTGACCTTCCTCACCCTCCAGGCTCGCAACGGCGACGTCGTCGGTGGCGGCATGCCGGTCTACTCCGGCCCTGGTTTCGTCACCAAGGACAACGCGGCCGAGGTCGCGAAGTTCGCGAAGAATGGAACGCGATGACCCGTACCGCACCCGCGGTGACTGATGAACGGATGATCGATGAAAGGCTCAAGCCAGCCGGTCTCATCATCACGCTGCTGCGCCGACCCGAGGTCGGCGCAGCGGTGGCCGCCCTCGCCATCTTCATCTTCTTCTCGGTCTCGACGACGGCGTTTCTGACGCCGGCCGGCGTGGCCACCTGGCTCTACTCGGCATCGCTGTTCGGCATCATGGCCGTTGCGGTTGCCCTGCTCATGATCGGCGGGGAGTTCGACCTCTCCGCCGGTGCCATGGTCGGTACGACCGGACTGATCGTTGGAATCGTCACGACCGAGTGGGGCGTCACTATCTGGCTCGCCCTCGTGATTGCCCTGGCGATTGCCCTGGCCATCGGTGCGGCGAACGCCTTCGTGGTGATGAAGACCGGGCTGCCGAGTTTCATAGTCACCCTCGCCACCTTCTTCATTCTGCAGGGAGTGAACCTGGCGGTCACCAAGATCATCACCGGCACGGTGTCGATTCAGGGCATGAGCGCCGTTCCCGGCTTCGATGCTGTCAAGGTGTTCTTCGGCTCCTCGTTCGCATTGTTCGGCATGGACGTGAAGATCTCCATCGTCTGGTGGATCGCGATAACCGCTCTCGCCACCTGGATTCTGCTGCGTACTCGCTCCGGAAACTGGATCTTCGCGGTCGGTGGCCAGATCGAAAGCTCACGCCAGGTCGGCGTGCCGGTCATGAAGGTCAAATTGGGCCTGTTCATGACCACCGCCGGCGCGGGTTGGCTCGTCGGAATGCTCCAGCTGTTCGATGTCTCGACGGTGCAGGCCACGACCGGAATCGGCCAGGAATTCATCTACATCATCTGCGCTGTGGTCGGCGGATGCCTGCTGACCGGCGGCTACGGATCGGCCATCGGTGCGGCCCTCGGCGCTCTCATCTACGGCATGACCCTGCAGGGCATCGTCTTCGCCCAGTGGGATAACAACTGGCTCAAGGCGTTCCTCGGTGGGATGCTGCTGCTGGCCGTGCTCGTCAACCTTTATGTACGCCGCCAGGCAGGAGTTCGCTCATGACGCCGGGAGACACATCCGCTGCCCCGCCCATTCTTGAGGTTCGGGATATCGGCAAGACATATGGTTCGATTCTGGCGCTGCGGGGAGTATCGGCCTCGGTCGGGGCAGGTGAGGTGCTCTGTGTGCTGGGGGACAACGGTGCCGGCAAGTCGACCTTCATCAAGATCCTCTCCGGGGCGCACGCGCACACCCACGGCAAGCTTCTCGCCTACGGTGTCGAGCGCACCTTCGGCAGCCCGCGCGAGGCGCTGGACCTGGGCATCGCCACGGTGTATCAGGACCTCGCCGTGGTTCCGCTGATGCCGGTGTGGCGCAACTTCTTTCTCGGCTCCGAATTGACGCGCGGGTTCGGCCCGTTCAGCCAGCTGGACGTCAAGGGGATGCGCCGGATCACCAAGGAAGAACTCGCCAAGATGGGCATCGACTTGCGCGATGTCGACCAGCCGATCGGCACCCTGTCGGGCGGTGAACGCCAGTCGGTGGCCATCGCCCGAGCCGTGTATTTCGGCGCGAAGGTTGTCATCCTCGACGAGCCGACCTCTGCTCTGGGAGTCAAGCAGGCCGGTGTCGTGCTGAAATACATCGCTCAGGCCCGCGATCGCGGCCTCGGCGTCGTCTTCATTACGCACAACCCGCACCACGCCTACCCGCTCGGCGACCGGTTTCTGCTGCTGAAGCGTGGAACCAGCCTCGGCGGTTTCAAGAAGAGCGAGATCACGATCGAAGAGATGACCAAGCTCATGGCCGGGGGAGCGGAACTTGACGCTCTCGCCCACGAACTCGCTCGCGCCTAACCCGCTGGATCCACAAAAAAGTCTGGCCGTCTGACCCTTTGGGGTTAGGTGACCAGACATTTTTTTGGTGCTTTTGGCAGGACTGCTACTTCTCGACCAGCGTTACTTCGAAGGAGTACAGGTCGGGGCGATAGCAGTGCTGGCCGAACTCGACCGCGCGTCCGGAGTTGTCGAAGGCCGTGCGGTCCATCGTGAGCAGCGCCGCATTCTTCTCGATCTCCAGCAGCACGGACTCCTCGTTGGTGGATTTGCGTGCTCCGATGTGCTGGCGGGCGACCCGCATCGTCACACCGCGCGAACGCAGCACCTGGTAGAGCCCGTGCGCGACGAGATCGTTGGGTTCGATTCCGATGAATTCCTCGGGGAGCCAGTTTTCCATCACGGCGACCGGCACGTCATCGGCCAGGCGCACGCGCCGAATGTACAGGGTGGGACTGCCCTCGGCCACGCCGAGTCGCTCAGCCGTTTTCGCATCCGCTACCCGGGTTTCGAGAGCGAGAAGGTGCGTCGAGGGAACCTTATGCGTGTTGGTGAGGTCGTCGTAGAGACTGGTCAGTTCGACCTTGCGCGTCACCTGGCCGTGCACGACCTGGGTTCCGATGCCGCGACGGCGCACCAGCAGGCCCTTGTCGACGATTTCTTGGATGGCGCGGCGCACTGTTGGGCGGCTAAGGCCCAGGCGCTGGCCGAGGGCGACCTCGTTCTCCAAGCGTGATCCGGCCGGCAGCTCACCACTGAGAATGGCCTTCTCGATGCGCTGCGAGACTTGAAAATACAGCGGAATCGGGCCGGACCGTTCCAGATCCATGAACATTCCCATGGGGAGCGTGTTTTCTTCCTTCGCGCTCATGTGACCCCTTCACTGACATGCCAAGAGCTTTGGCTGATTGTCATGACAATATCAGGTCATAGCGACGTTGTCAGGAGGCGCGGCAGGTCACATTCATGACGCCCTCCGCGGCGCCGGTGGCGGTGTTATTGCATTCGACAATATTGCTGAGCTCCGGCGTCATCGAATAGCCAAAGCCCGGACCGTTCACGGCGGCGGTGTTATTGCGAAAGATATTGTCTGTGCCCCACCCGTCGAGGATCTCGTGGGTCTGAAAACCGTCACGGAGCGAATTCGTGCCGGTGTTCGAGTCGATGACCCAGCCGTTTCCCTTGATATCCACCCAGGAGTCGGCCTCGCTCAGCGCCGACCCGTCGAAGGTATTGTGGCTGACAATTCCGTTGCTCGTGCCCTCCTTCACATCGACGGCTTCCGAGGTCGTCTGCGAGAACGAGTTGCCCGTCACCGTGTTGCGATCGCTCCGGTCTGGCTGGCATCCGCTGATATCGCACCAGTTGCTGTCGGCTGTGCCGATATAGACACCCTCGCCGAACTTCGGTTTGCGCAACCCGGTGTCGAAAACGGTGTTGTCGGCGACGGTGTTGTCGGTGCTGAACCGGCGAAGGTGGATGGCTTCGTCGCCGATCGTAGAGACGGTCAGTGCGCGAATGGTGGACCCGACAGTACCGTCAGCCATGACACCTTTTTGCCCGTTTGTGACAGAAAACCCCAACAGATTCCAATATTGGGCGCCGTCGAGATGCATCACGTAGCCGTTCATCGGGTCGCCGCCGTCGAGCACACTGTCGGTTCCGCCGCACAGAGTGATCGGCTCGTCGACGGTGCCTGACGTCGTCGCGACGAAGTTGCCCTGATAGTTTCCGTCCGCCAGCCCGATGACGTCCCCGGGTGCGACGTCGATGAGTGCCGAGGACAGCTCGTCAGCGGATGCCACGTTGATCGTCGCGCGCGGGCAACCTGCAACGTCGCGTGCCGTGGGCGCCTCGGCGAGTTGGGGGGTAGGTATCACTCGCGGTGTCGTCGACGACGATGGCGACCGGGGCAGGTTCAGGGGCGCACACGCAGTCACGCTCAGCATGAGCGTGAGGCCCAGGCTCACGAGTACCAGCGCACGCCCGACCTGAGATCTGCTCATAACGATGACTCTAGCGTTGGCCGCACCGTGCCGACTTGGTTCGCGTCAGGTACCGAGACTGGCGACCGCAGCTACCGCCGCACGAACAGATGCCGCCGCCTCGGCCGCCTCCGCCGCCGACGTGCCAGCACCCAGCGTGAACCGAACAGCGGTCAACGCCACGTCGGCCGATAGGCCCATGGCAGTGAGCACATGCGAAGGCTCGCTGCTGCCGGCCGCGCAGGCGGACCCGCTCGAACAGACGATGCCGCGCGCTTCGAGCTCGAGCAACACAGCCTCGCCGCTGGTGCCCGGAAATACGAACGATGCGGTGCCCGGCAGGCGGTCGGTCGGGTGCCCGGTGAGCCGGGCCGACGGCGTCTCGCGCAGCACCGTGCCGATGAACTCGTCGCGGAGGGCGCTGGTGCGCTGGGCAGTGAGAGCCCGTTCCTCGCCGGCCAGGCGCAGCGCCACGGCCAGGGCCACCGCGCCGGCGACGTTCTCGGTGCCGCTGCGCTTGCCGCGCTCCTGGCCACCGCCGTGCAGTAGCGGCTCGATCACGAGGCGGCCGCGCAGAAAGACGGCGCCGATGCCGGGGGGAGCACCGAGCTTGTGGCCGGAGAGGCTCAGTGCGTCCACGCCGAGGGCTTTTACGTTGAGGTCGAGCCAGCCACCGGCCTGCACCCCGTCGGTGTGAAAGGGCACACCCTGCGCGACAGCGGCCAGTTCAGCCAGGGGCTGCACGGTGCCGACCTCGTTGTTGGCGTAGTGCACCGACACGAGGGTGGTGTCGGGGCGGAGCGCGCGGGCCAGGCCGGCGGGGTCGACGCGGCCCGCAGCATCCACTGGCAGCAGGGTGATCTCAAAACCGTGCAGCCGGCGCAGGTAATCGCAGGAGTCGAGCACGGCCTCGTGTTCGATCGGAGTCGTGACGATGTGGCGGCCGCGCGGGGCGCCGAGTGCGATCCCCTTGACGGCGAGGTTGTCGCTTTCGGTGCCGCCGCTCGTGAACGTCACCTCGCCGGGGCGGCAGTCGAGCGACCGGGCGACGCTGCGCCGCGCCTCCCGCAGCGCGGCGGCGGCCGCCTCACCGACCTGGTGGTGGCTCGACGGGTTACCGAAGCCGCTCGTGAGGTGCGGCCACATGGCCTCGAGGGCCTCGCGGCGTACCGGGGTCGTTGCGGCGTTGTCCAGGTAGATCATGGGGTCAGAGTGCGAATCCGGCCGGCGCGCTCACCCGAATGGCCACGTCGAGCCCGAGGTCGAGCGAGTGCACGCTGTGGGTGAGCGCACCGACCGAGATGACGTCGACACCGGATGCCGCGATGGCACGTACCGTGTCGAGCGAGACTCCGCCGCTGGCCTCGACGATGGCCCGACCGGCGATCTGCTGAACGCCTTTCAGCAGGTCCTCCGAAGAGAAATTGTCGAGCATAATCGTGTCGATGCCGGCCGCGAGCACGTCGTCGATCTGGTCGAGCCGGTCGACCTCCACCTCGAAGTGGGTGGTGTGCGAAAGCTTCGCCCGCACTTCAAGCAGGGCCTCGGTCAGGCCGAGCGGGCCGGCCGCGAGGATGGCGAGGTGGTTGTCCTTGGCCATCACCGTGTCGGAGAGGCTGAACCGGTGGTTGTGGCCGCCGCCATCGCGCACGGCCTGGCGCTCCAGGGCGCGCAGCCCGGGCGTGGTCTTGCGGGTGTCGACGATGCGGGCCGTGGTGCCGGCCGTCTCGGCGACGTACCGGGCGGTCAGGGTGGCGATTCCGCTCATCCGCTGCACGAAGTTCAGCCCGATGCGCTCCGCCTGCAGGATGCCGCGGGCGGGGCCGGTCACCTCGGCCAGCGTGGCGCCGGTGTCGAACGAATCGCCGTCTTGGACGAACGGACGCACCTCAATGCGCGGGTCGGTCAGGCGAAAGGCCGCCGCGAAGACGGCGGTGCCGCTGAATACGCCCGGTTCGCGCGCCTCGAGCCGGGCGGTCGCGACGGCGTCTTCAGGAATGAGCACGGCCGAAGTGAGATCGCCCCAGGGCGCGTCCTCGTCGAGGGCGGCCTGCACGACAATGTCGATGGAGTGATTGCTCAGCATGCGATAGCCTCCTTGGCCGGAATGAGTGAGCGGGATTGCGAGTAAGACCTGGCGAGTTCGGGCCGGGTGTCGGTGAAGTCGGAGCGGTAGTGCGCGCCGCGCGACTCCTCGCGGGCCCGGGCTGCGCTCACGAGTAGGCGGGCCAGGTCGAGCAGGTTGCGGTCCTCGAGGGCGGCGACGTCGGGGCTGGTCGCTGGCGGCGAGACCCACTGGGTGAGGCTGTGAGCGGCGTGCCTGAGGCCGACGCCGGAGCGGTGTACCCCGGCAGAGTCCCAGAGGAGCTGCTGCAACGTTTGGCGGTTGACCAGCGTGCCGAGACCGGCCGGCGGTGTTCTCGTGGCGGTCTCGGCAGGCTCGACCAGCGAGGGGGAACTATCCGCAGGTTGGCTCGCGTTGGCCGGGTCGAACAGCGGGTGGGGGAGGTATTCAGAGCGGGTCGCGTTGGCGAAGCTGCGGGAGAGCACTGTGAATGGGGACAGCGTCGTGCTCGCCCGCCAGGGCTCGCCGAGCGCGCGTACGGCTCGGTCCGCGAACACGGCCGCCTCGAGCAGGGAGTTGGAAGCGAGCCGGTTGGCGCCGTGCGCCCCGGTGCGGGCGACCTCGCCGACGGCGAAGAGGCCGGGCAGGCTGGTGCGACCCCAGGCATCCGTTTCCACGCCGCCCATCCAGTAGTGCGCGGCCGGGGCCACCGGAATCGGATCGACCGCCCAGTCCAAACCGGCAGCCCGGCAGGCCGCTGTGATCGTGGGAAACCGGGTTTCGAGCAGCTCGCGGCCCAGTGCGGTTGCGTCGAGCAGCACCGGCGTGCCGCCCTGCTGCTCCATCTGGCTGGCGATCGCCCGGGCGACAACGTCGCGCGGCGCGAGCTCGGCGTCGGCGTGCTCGGCGAGCATAAAGCGATCGCCGAGTTGATCGCGCAGCACGGCGCCTTCACCGCGCACCGCCTCCGACACGAGCGGTGTGCCGGGCACGGCGAGTGCGGTCGGGTGAAACTGGTAAAACTCCAGATCGGTAACGGATGCTCCCGCTCGCCACGCCGCCGCCACCCCGTCCCCGGTCGCGACCGAGGGATTGGTGGTATGCGTGAACAGCGCGCCGGCCCCGCCGGTGGCCAGGATCACGGCGTCAGCGGCCAGCGAAAGCTGCACGCCGTCCGGGCCGAGCACGCGGGCGCCCGTCACCCGGTCATCGTCCACGATCAGGTCGACCAGCATGGTGTGCTCCCGCACCTCGATCGTGGCGCGGCGTTGCACGGTCGCCACGAGCGCTGCCTCGACCGCGGCGCCGGTGGCGTCACCGCCGGCGTGCACGACGCGGGAGCGGGAGTGGGCGGCTTCGAGGCCGCGGGCCACGCCGGATTCATCCCGGTCGAAGTCCACGCCGAATCGAATCAGGTCGCGCACCCGCGCCGGACCCTCCTCACAGAGCACGCGCACGGCCGCCGGGTCGCACAGACCGGCGCCGGCGCGCAGCGTGTCGACCACGTGGGTGTCCACCGAGTCGTCGCGAAACAGGGCGGCGGCGATTCCGCCCTGGGCATAGCGGGTATTACTTTCGGGCAGTACCGACTTGGTGACCAGCACCACCTGGTGGCCGGCATCCGCTGCCCGCACTGCGGCCAGCAGGCCGCCGAGGCCGCTGCCGATCACGAGGATCGCGGCCATGTCAGGCGCCGACCAGGTGCGAGTCCGGCAAAGCAGTGGGCGCAATGGATGCCGGCGGTCGGGCCGCCAGCATCCGCTCAAGGGCGACGCGCGCGTGTACGGCGACATCGGCCGACACCGTGATCTGGTTGAGGACCTGGCTCGGCGCCTCACCGCCCCCGACGAGCGCCTCGAGCACCCAGGCCAGGTAGCCGGCGTGGATGCGGTACATGGTCGAGCAGGGGCAGATCACCGGGTCGAGGCAGAATATCTTGTGCTCGGGGTGCTGGGCGGCGAGCCGGTTCACGAGGTTGATCTCGGTGCCGATGGCGAAGGTTGTACCGGCCGGAGCTGCGGCGATGGCCTTGGCTATAAAATCGGTGGATCCGGCCGAGTCGGCGGCGTCGACGACCGCCATCGGGCATTCCGGGTGCACCAAAACCCGCACGCCGGGGTGCTCGGCGCGAGCGGCGTCGATCTGCGGCACGGTGAAGCGGCGGTGCACGCTGCAGAAACCGTGCCAGAGCACGACGCGGGCGGTGTCGAGTTGCTCGGCCGTGTTGCCGCCGAGCGGCTTGGTCGGGTTCCACATCGGCATTTGGTCGAGCGGCACCCCCATCGCCTTGGCGGTGTTGCGGCCGAGGTGCTGGTCGGGGAAGAACAATACGCGCTGGCCGCGTTCGAAGGCCCACTCGAGCACGGCCTTGGCGTTTGAGGAGGTGCAGACGATGCCGCCGTGCTCGCCGCAGAAGCCCTTGAGCGCGGCGGAGGAATTCATGTAGGTGACCGGAATTACCGGAACCCGGCCGGAGGCATCCGCTTCGGTGCCGTAGAGGTCTTCGAGCTGTTCCCAACACTCGGTGACCGAGTCGATGTCGGCCATGTCGGCCATCGAGCAGCCGGCGGCGAGGTTCGGCAGAATGACGGCCTGATCGGGCCCGGAGAGCAGGTCGGCGGTTTCGGCCATGAAGTGCACGCCGAGAAACACGATCGCGGCGGCGTCGGGGCGGCTCTGGGTGGCCTGGGCGAGCTGAAAGCTGTCGCCGACGAAATCGGCGTGCCGCAGCACCTCATCGCGCTGGTAGAAGTGTCCGAGAATGACGACCGAGTCGCCGAGCACGTTCTTGGCCTCGACGATGCGGGCGCTGAGTTCCTCCGGCGAGGCAGTGCGGTAACGCTCGGGCAGTGCGCCCTGGCGGGGAGAGCCGGCCGGAATAACGTCACCCATCGACGATCCGGGGCCGTAGCCCGGGGCTCGGGTGTCGAATTCCCACGGATCTGTTGCCAGGTCGGGGCTGCACGTGCTGCCGGCGGTTTTGCCGGTGCCGATGAGACGAATGGTGGTCTCGACCGAGGGAATAGTCATGGTCGTGCTCCTAGGAAAGTGATGGGAAGTGAGAAGGAGGTTAGAGCGTCGGCCCCGGCGGGTCGTGCTCGCTGGCGCGACCGTCATAGCGGTAGAGCCGCGCCGGTCGATGGCGGGCACCGGCCACGTGCTGATCGGTGCCGATCAGGGTGCCGCTCGACTCCATCGATCGCCGAAAATTGGCCGGGTCGAGTGCTTTCTGCAGCACGGCCTCGTGTACCTCGCGCAACTGGGCGAGGGTGAACGTGTCACCGAGAAAGGCGTGGGCGATGCGGGCGTATTCGACCTTGGTGCGCAGCCGCCAGAGCGCGTATTCCACGATGCGGTTGTGGTCAAACGCCAGCGGCGGCAGTTGGTCGGCCGCAAACCAGCGCACGTTTTCACCAACGGATGCCCGTTCCGCGACCTCAGAGCGCACCAGCGCCCAGTACACGACGGAGACCACGCGCAGCCCGGGGGAGCGGTCGATATCGCCGAAGGTATAAAGCTGCTCGAGGTAGCGCGGCGACAGCTCAGTGGTCTCGCGCAGGGTGCGGGCTGCGGCTGCGGCAAGTTCTTCGTCGGCCGGCAGCCATCCGCCCGGCAGCGCCCAGAGGTCTCGGTGAGGGTCGCGGGTGCGCCGAACGAGGGGCAGCCACAGGGTCTTGAGCCCGGACTCGTCGTCGGGGCGCAGGGCGAAGATCACGGTCGACACGGCCAGGCTTGAACCCGCAGCGACTGACCCCGCAGCGCTCGCCCGGGCGTCTCTGACGGCGAGCGGGCTCTGCTGCGCGATCGGGGGTGTCTGTACGGAATGTTCCAGCACGGGGATCCAGTCGTAAAGGTCTAGTTGACTCTAACTGCTGGATCCATCATATAGTCAAACTGACTCAAACACCCGAATGTGACGAAAACCCGTCGTTGTCCGGCTGGCACAACTCATCCACGGCGGTCGTCCGTTGTTGTTGCGCACACAGGTCCGCAACGAAATTCGTTGGGAGTCAGGCTCCGCGGGCTGCGGCAGCTGCGCGCGCGCCGGCCCGGCTGATGCCCATGCCTGTCACACCCCAGAGCGTCACCCGAGCCATCGCCTCGATCGCGATGCGCGGGTTCATCTTCGACGACCCGCGCACCCGCTCGACGAAGGTGATTGGCACCTCGACGACGCGCAGGTCGGCGCGCACGGCGTGCAGCAGCATCTCGATCTGAAAGCAGTAGCCGAGGCTGTCGACGCTGGAGAGGTCCATGCGTGACAGGGCGCGGGCCGAATACACCCGGTAACCGCCGGTGGCGTCGTGTTGGGGCAGTCGCAGCAGTATCCGGGAGTAGAAGGACCCGCCGCGGGAGAGAGCGCGTCGATGCCAGGGCCAATTCTCGATGGCCCCACCCGGTACCCAGCGCGATCCCAGCACCACGTCGGCCGTTTCGGCCGCGGTCAGCAGACTGGCGAGTTGCTCCGGCCGGTGGGATCCATCGGCGTCGAGTTGCACAAGCTGGGTATAGCCGTGGCTGAGAGCCCAGCCGAAACCCTCGAGGTAGGCGGCGCCGAGGCCGGTCTTGTCGGTGCGATGCAGAACGTGTACGGCCGAATCCGAGACGGCAAGCTGATCGGCGAGGCTGCCGGTGCCGTCGGGGGAGGCGTCATCGACGACCAAAATGTGCGCCGCGGGGACGCTCGAGCGAACGCGTTCAACAATGCTGGCCACGTTCTCGGCCTCGTTGTAGGTGGGAATGATGACCAGCGTGGTGGTTGCTGAGTTCAGGGGCACTGGCTTACCTCGTCATTTCAATAATGATGGTGCGGTTGACCAGCGTCGTCTCGGCGACGCGGAATCCTTGCAGTTGCAGCGTGCGGACATCCGTTTCATGTCGCCAGTCCGCACTCCCCGAGTATTGCAGCAGCCAGACCGTGTTGAGGTTCGCTACGGCCGGAAGCGCGTCGGGCAGTGGGGCTACTTCGTCCCAGAGCCAGGCCGTGTCGCTGTAGGCACGGGTCAATGTCACGTCGTGCAGGCCGGCGAACGCCTCGGGGTAGAGGTGCATGGCCAGCCGCGGAATGCGCGACGGGCGCACGCTCTGGTCGAAGACGACGCCGTCGCCGGGCAGCGCCTCGGCGGCCAGCACGGCCGCCGCCTGACGCCAGTCGCTGCCCTCGTTCTTGCCGAATTCACCGCGTTGCACGGTGTAGGCGGGCACGATGGTGGCCACGAGCAGGGCAACGCTTGCGGCGCGCAGCCAATTATTGGCCAGAGCGGCCAGCCCCACGGCGATCACGATGGCCACCGCCGGGGCGCAGATCGACAGGTAGCGCGTCGAGTACATGGGGGTGACTAACTCGTTGCCGATCAAGAGGATGCCGCTCGGCAGCAGCATCCAGGCCAGGAAAATGCTCAGCGCACCGCGGCTGGGCAGACCAGCCTGATATTGCGTGCCGCGGAGCCGAAAAAATACGGCCATTACGGCCACGATAATGAGCGCCCAGGCCATGATCGCGACCGGAACGGTGTCGAACCACTGCATGACCGCGGCTTCAGAGACGGTGACCCTTGGGCGGCGGCCGATGAACGCGATCTGCTCCCGCTGGGCTGAGCCCGCGAGCAGAATGGGCAGGGCCAGCAGCAGCCCGAGCAGGCTTGCCCCCAGCCAGAGTGCCAGGCTCCACCAGAGTCGGGCAGTGGGTCGGCGAAGCGGATGCCGGCGGGCCAGCGCCACGACCGCCACGGCATGTACCGAAAGCAGCAGGGCCAGGTAAAGGAAGACGTATATTCCCAATGCGAGCAGCAGGGAGTAGCCACCCCACAGGGCGATCTGCCGTCGGCGACTCGCGGTGCGGCTGCGCACCGCGAGCACCAGCAGCACGGTCAGCCACACGGCGATCGCCGTCGCGATCGCCGTCGATCGCGCCTCAGACCCCATGTAGGTCACTCGGGGCAGCACAGCGAAGATCAGGCCGGCGCCGATCGCGGCCGGGCGGGAGATGAATTTTTCGGCCAGAACGACGGTGCCGGCGGCGGCAGCGCCGATCGCGATCGCGCTCGGCAGCCGGGTGGAGAACTCGGAGGCGCCGAACAGGTCAATCCAGCCGTGCAGAAACAGGTAGTAGGCGCCGTGCACCGCATCGATGTTGCCGAGCATTAGGAACAGTGAGGGCAGTGAGCGCTCGGCGGACATCACACTGGCCGCTTCATCGCCCCAGTACGACGGCTGCCAGGACCAGGCGACCGACACGATGAAGGCGACGAGACCCACGAGAAAGGCTGACCATCCGGTTGACCGGAGGGTGAAATCGGGTCGGGCCAGCGCGCGAGAAGCCAAGGGATGAGGCGCGATAGCGGAGGTCACCCGGTCAACCTACCCAGCAATTGTTAACGGTAGCCATCGAAACGCCCCGAATTTGCTGCAAAGACCAATCCGTTTGCCCCACGGTGTCGGCATCGGCTGCCAGCTAGGCTTTCGCCATGAGCCCAACAGCGCAGCCAGACCAGCCAGCCGCGGTGGGCGTTGCCGTCGCCCAGTTCGCGCCGGGGACCGATAAAGCGCAGAACCGGGCCGTGATTCGCCAGCTGGCCACGACCGCAGCCCGGCGTGGTGCCCACCTGGTCGTGTTCCCGGAGTACTCGGCCTTCTTCGAGCCCAAACTCGGGCCGGCCTTCGTGGCCGCCGCGGAGCCGCTCGATGGCCCGTTCAAGACGGCGCTCGCCGCGCTCGCAGCCGAGCTGGGCATCCACATTGTGGCCGGCATGCTCGAGACAACGCAGGACCCGGCCCGGTTTTCGAACACCCTCGTCGCCGTCGATCCGACCGGATGCCTCGTCGCGAGCTATCGCAAACTGCACCTCTACGACGCCTTCGGCGATCGCGAATCCGACTGGGTGTTGCCGGGGGACATCGACGATCCCGAGATCTTCGAGGTCGGTGGACTGCGGGTGGGCCTGCAGACCTGTTACGACGTTCGCTTTCCCGAAGTAACCCGTCGCCTCGTCGATGCCGGAGCGACCCTGGTGCTGGTGCCGGCCGAGTGGGTGCGCGGTCCCCTCAAGGAGCACCATTGGCGCACGCTGCTGACGGCCCGGGCGCTCGAGAACACCGTGTTCGTGGCCGCCGCCGATCACACGCCGCCGATCGGCGTGGGTACGAGCATGATCATCGACCCGATGGGCGTCGCGTTGGTGAGTCTTGGTGAGGCAGCGGATGTCGCGATCGCCTTTCTGGAACCGGCCCGCGTTGCAACGGTGCGCGCGATCAACCCGGCCCTGGCGCTGCGCCGGTTCGCCGTCGTGCCGCGCTGATTCTGACGGCGCTGACCCGGCTAGCGTTCGCTGACGCTCGCCTTGGTCGCGCGGGTCTGGGCGGCCGCCCGAATGCCGATGGCCGGTTCAATCTTGGGTGTGTGGGTGGCGTCGACGGCCGCACTCTCTTCGGCGGTCACGACGAGCCCCTGGAAACTGTTCGCCGAACGGCTGAGTTGAGCGACCCAGTTCGGATTGATGGTCGGGGCGTGGTCACCGGCGAACTTGAAATAGAGCGGAATTGCCGGGTTCAGCCAGGCCGAACTCCGCCCGTCGCCGATCACGGTGGTATCGCGCCAGGAGAGCAGAAAACTCTCACCGTGGCGCAGTTTCTGAACGATCACGAGTTGCAGATGTGCCAACATTCGGTCTTCGAATTCTACGACGACTCGATCATATGTAAGCGAGCCCATGAGTGCTACTTTCGGTCGGTCGGTCGTGCTGCCCTCAGCGAGAAGCGAAGGGTGTTGAAACACTGGAGCCGGAACGATTGAAAGCGAAGCCTGCACTTTTACGTGGAACCGGGTAATGCTCCTCACTGTCCTCCGTTGGGGGGACAAATACAAGCAGTTCAGCAAGTGCCCAGCGCATTGTCACGTTGTGGCGGGGTCGACCGGCAGCGGAGCGGCGAATTCGAGCCGGAGCAGCACTTGGAGCGGGCGTTCGATCTGACCGAAATGCCCGGCTCCCGCAATCGTGCTGATCACACATTGGGGCACAACCTCGCGCAGCTTCGCGTCGTCGGCCGCCGTGACAAATACGTCGTCGTCACCGTGCACGGCGCGCACCGGGCACACGATCTGAGCCCACCGCCGGGTTGCGTCGTAGGCGCCGGCGCGGACAGCGGCCAGCACGAACCCGGCTGGACGCAGTTCGGTTCCGATCGCGGCGACCACGGCCCCGTCGATGATTCCGGGGCGGCGAAACAGCGGCGCAACGAGGCCGCGCAGTAGATTCAGTCGGGCGAGGGCCGTGATCAGGCTACGGCTGGCGCTGCCGCCCAGCCGCAGGATCCGCATCGTCAGCAGCAGCGTGGTGAACGCCGGCAACACGAAGAAGTGGCGAATCGGGTGGCGCACGCTGTCCTGGATTGAAAACGACGTGGCCGAGACCAGACCGACGGATGCTGTCGCCCGCGTCTCGCTCGCCGCCAGCTGCAACGCGATGAACCCTCCCATGGAATGACCCACGACGTTCCACCGCTCATAGCCGAGGGCACGCGCCACCTCGGCGACTGTCTCGGCCATCGACTCGACGGTCAGGCTTGCTTCATCCGCGGGAAGCGGCGAGTCGCCCCATCCTGGCAGGTCGGGAATGATCAGATCGGGTAGATCACGTTCGGTGGCGTGGGCCGCCTGCAGCAGGGGCGTCCAGGTCGTCCAGGATCCGGCAGCACCGTGCAGCAGAATGGTCGCGGTCTGGCTGGTCGTGCGGCGCCCATGCCGCACGACGACGGTGCCGCCGCGCAGCCGCATCGAACTGGTCGTCAGCCCAAAATGACGCGCATCCGGGTCGAGCGCGAACGGGCTGTAGCCCAGCACGGTCGCCGGGGGTGCCGGTCGGGGCTGGGCGGCCGGCTCGGGGATCGGTGCCGGCACGGGTTGCGCCGGGCGCGGACCGGGCTTCGGCCGCGGCCCCGGAGTATCAAGGGCGGTCGCGACGGAGAGGCTTCTGCTCGTTGGTCGGGTCATCAAGATGCTCATGTGCATAGTTCGGTGCGCAGACCGCGCCGGATTGCTCCCAGCCCTGACAAAGATGGGGCACGAAATCTCAACGCGCAGGAAGCGCACGCGTTGAGCCAATTAACAGGCAGGAATATCGAGTGCGCCGCGGCCGTTGCCGCCTACGGGCGAAGAGCGACGACCGCCCGCCAGTCCTCCCTGAACCTGTCGATCTGACTGACCGGCTGACTCGTTATTTTCAGAAAGAAGTATCCGTGAACCTCTTTTCCCCGCTGACCCTCGGCGACCTGCAGCTGCCCAACCGCCTCGTGATGGCGCCGCTGACCCGCATCCGTTCTGGCCAGTCTGGGGTCCCCGGCGAGCTGGTGGCCCTGCATTACACGCAGCGAGCCACACTCGGCCTGATCGTGAGCGAGGGCACCTACCCGAGCCACGCCGGCCAAGGCTTTCCCGGCCAGCCCGGTCTGGTTGAACCGGAGCAGCTCGCTGGCTGGCAGGCCGTGACCGACTCCGTGCACGCCGCCGGCGGACGCATCGTCGCCCAGGTCATGCACGCCGGCCGGGTCACGCACGAAGCCACCACCGGCGGCTACCGCGTCGTTGGGCCCAGCGCGATCGCCATCACCGGAAGTACTCGCACCTACGACGGCAAGCAGGACTTTCCCGTGCCCCACGCACTGACCGCCGAGGAATTGCCCGGCATTATCGAGGACTTCGTGCGCGCGTCGAAGAACGCCATCGCGGCCGGATTCGACGGCGTGGAGCTGCACGGCGCCAACGGCTACCTGCTGCACGAATTCCTCTCGCCGGCCTCCAACGTGCGGGGCGACTCCTTCGGCGGTTCGCCCGAGAATCGTGCCCGTTTCGTCATCGACGTTGTCACGGCGGTCGCCGCGGCGATCGGTGCCGGCAAGGTGGGCCTGCGCATCTCGCCCGAGCACAACATTCAGGATGCCCTCGAAACGGATGCCGACGACCTCGCGGCCACCTATGGCGCCCTCATCGGCGGGATCGCCCCGCTGGGCCTGGCTTACCTGAGCGTGCTGCACGCCGACCCGGCCGGGGAGTTCGTGCAACACCTGCGGGCGCGCTTCGGTGGTAACTTCTTGGTGAACAGCGGATTCGGCGTGATTACCTCGCGCTACGAAGCCCTCGCCCTGGTTCGTGACGACGTCGCGGACGCCGTCGTGGTCGGTCGCGCGGCCATCGCGAACCCCGACCTGCTGCGTCGCTGGCAGGAGGACCTGCCGGTCAACGAGCCCAACCCGCTCACCTACTACGCCGACGGCGCCCGCGGCTACACCGACTACCCCGCCCTGGCTTCCTAACTGCCCCGCGAGAGCGCAAAAAGTGCCCGATTGACACTCTCAATCGGGCACTTTTTGCGCTCTCGCGAAACTTAGCGTGGTTTGAGGGCGGCCAGCTCGGCCGACGCCTGTTCCAGAAGTTCTATTTTCTTGCAGTAGGCGAACCGCACGAGCGGCGCATATTCGCCCCGGTGCGCGGGGGAGCAGAACGCCGCAATCGGCACCGCGACCACCCCGGCCAGTTCGGGGAGCCGGCGGCAGAGGTCGGCACCGTCGGTGAAACCGAGCGGTGTGGCGTCCGCCACGATGAAGTACGAGCCCTGCGGCACGCTGATGGCGAATCCGGCCGCGCGAAGCCCCGTGGCCAGGACATCACGCTTGCCCTTCATCTCGGCGGCGATGTGCGCAAAATACGCGTCCGGCAGGTCGAGCCCCACCGCGATGGCCGGCTGAAACGGCGCCGCGTTCACATAAGTGAGAAACTGCTTGACCGCGAGAATGGCGGTCACGATTTTGGCGGGTGCACTCAGCCACCCCACCTTCCAGCCGGTCAGGCTGAACGTCTTGCCTCCGGATGAAATGGTGACCGTGCGCTCCCACGCCCCCGGCAGCGTCGCGATCGGAATGTGTGGCGCCCCGAACGTGAGGTGTTCGTACACCTCATCCGTGACGATCAACGCGTCGTGCTGGTGTGCGAGCTTGACAATCAGCTCCAAAGTCTCCCGGGGAAATATCGCGCCGGTCGGGTTGTGCGGATCGTTCACGATGATCAGTCGGGTGCGATCGGTCACGGCGGCGCGCAGGGCGTCGAGGTCGGGCTGGAAGTCGGGAGCACGCAGCGGAACCGTTCGATGGATGCCGCCACCCAGGCCGATCAGTCCGCCGTAGGCATCGTAGAACGGCTCGAAGGTCACGACCTCGTCACCCGGTTCGATCAGCGCCAGAATGGTCGCCGCAAGCGCCTCGGTTGCGCCGGCCGTGACCAGAATCTCACTGCCGGGGTCGAGCTTCAGCCCGTAGAACCGCTGCTGGTGCCGGGCAATCGCCTCGAGGAGGACCGGCTGGCCGCGCCCAGGCGGATATTGGTTCACCCCGTCGCTGATCGCCTGGCGGGCGGCCTCGAGAACCTCGGCTGGTCCGTCTTCATCCGGAAAGCCCTGTCCGAGATTGATGGCACCGGTGCGCGCGGCGAGCGCGCTCATCTCGGCGAATATACTCGCTGCAACGCTGCCGTCTTCCGCGAGGAGCCCGGCCCCGCAGGCTGTGCGTCGCCAGGCACCCGAGACGATCGGGGTATGTTCTGTGTGGAAAGAGTCCTGCATGGGCTCCAAACTATCGCCTCGGCAAGGTCTCGGCTTGATCATTGAATGCTCTCAGGCCGTACATACCGAACGTTCAGGTTCGGGCGCAAAGCTGGCAACGCTTGGAAGGAGCACCCGATGACCGACAACAATAAAGATTCTGGCACCACCCCCGATCTGGCTGATGACGCAGCAGCCTTTGCCGTGAATGAGTCCGGCGAGGCTACTCCGCCCACGGTACCGCCGGTGCCACCCACAGAAGCGCCGGCCGCACCCTCGGCCCCGACCGCCCCGCCGACGAATTCCGAGCCCGCCGTGCCGGTCGTCAAGGCACCGACCCAGCCTGCCGCGACTGAGACCGGCTACCCGGCCGCGAACCCGACCTCTACTTACCCGACGGATGCCTTCGGTCGCCCCGTCGAGACCGCCACAGCCTCTGCCTACGCCCCCAGCGTCGCCCCGCAGGACTACGCCACCGCTAATTCCTACCCCGGGCAGCCGTTCACGGCCGGCAAGACCAAGGAATCCGGTCGCCGCAAGGGCAGCGTCGCGCTCATCGCCGCCCTCGCCATCGGCGCCCTGGTCGGCGGATCAACCGGTGCCGGCATCACAGCCCTGATGATGAGCAACCAGAGCAACGGAGTCCGGGTCAGCGAAGCCTCCGGCCCGAGCAACGTCGTGGTCAATGACTCCACGAGCGTGAACCAGATCACCGCCGTCGCCGCGAAGGCCTCGCCGAGCGTCGTGACCATCGATGTCGCCAATGGCTCCTCGGGCGGTACCGGCTCAGGGGTCATCCTCACCGAAGACGGCTACGTGCTCACCAACACCCATGTCGTCACGCTCGACGGGGCCGCCTCGGACGTCACGATCGAGGTCAAGAGTAACGATGGCAAGCTGTACACCGCTACGCTCGTCGGCACCGACCCCATCTCCGACCTCGCCGTCATCAAACTGACCGACGCCAGCGGCCTGACCCCGATCACCTGGGGTGACTCCTCCGAGCTCAACGTCGGCGACAGCGCCATCGCCATCGGCGCCCCCCTCGGCCTGTCCGGCACGGTCACTGACGGCATCGTCAGCGCCCTCAACCGCAGCATCACCGTCGCGAGCTCGGCCGCACCGAGCTCGCCCGACCAGACGGTACCCGACGAGGGCGACAGCCAGAACCCGTTCTTCTTCGACTTCCCCAACCAGAACGGCGAACAGTCGCAGGGCTCCCAGGGTGCCACCGCGAGCATCTCCCTCCCCGTGATTCAAACGGATGCCGCCATCAACCCCGGTAACTCCGGTGGCGCCCTGCTGAATGACGCCGGTGAGCTGATCGGCATCAACGTGGCCATCGCGAGCGCCGGCAGCACGACCGCGTCGTCGGCGGCCGGAAGCATCGGCGTGGGATTCTCGATCCCGTCGAACTTCGCCCAGCGCATCTCCGATGAGATCATCGCCAATGGAACGGCCACGCACGGCCTGCTCGGTGCGAGCGTCAGAGACGCGTCGAGCTCGACCAGCAGCACGGTGGGTGCCCTCATCGTCGAAGCCAGCTCCGGTGGTGCGGCCGAACAGGCCGGCCTGCAAGCCGACGACGTGATCACCAACTTCAACGGTGTGCCGATCACCGACGCGATCGACCTCACCGCCCAGGTGCGGGTACTCCCGGCCGGTGGAACCGCTGACCTCACCTATGTGCGGGACGGCAAGTCGTTCACCGTCTCGGTCACGGTCGGCGAGCTGACCAGCTAAGCCCCGCTCCCTTCCTGCACATCGCGTCGCCGGCTCGCCGGCGGCGCGATGTGTTTGTCTGCAGGCGGGTGACGGAACGTCGGCGCGTGGCGAATTGCCGGGCTGGTAGGCTCGATCGTCCTACCCCCTTATCGGAAAGCTGGCCAGCCAGGTGCACCAAGGTAGTACGGGATTTCTGCCCGGGGTCTCGTACGTGATGCCCGTGCTGAACGAGGCGACACACGTGCGAGCTGCAGTCGAGAGCCTGCTGGGGCAGGACTACCAGGGACCGTTCGAGGTCACCCTGGCGCTCGGACCCAGCATCGACGGAACGACCGAACTGGTCGAGGAAATGGCCGCCGTAGATGCTCGCATTCGTGTCGTGTCCAACGAAGTGGGGTCGACTCCGGCCGGCCTGAACACGGCCATTCGCGCGTCCCAATATGCGGTCGTCATTCGCGTGGACGCTCACTCGGTGTTGCCCCCCGAGTACGCCCGCGTCGCGGTTGAAACGCTCGGACGCACCGGCGCCGACAACGTCGGCGGCATCATGGATGCTCGCGGAATCAGCGCCTTTGAACGGGCCGTAGCCCGTGCCTACGGCACCCGCATCGGCCTCGGCGGCACACCGCACCACGTGGGCGGAGCGGAAGGGGCTGCCGAAACGGTCTACCTAGGCTGTTTTCGCACCCAGAGCATCCTCGACGTCGGGCTCTTCGACGAGGGTGTGAAACGCGGCCAGGACTGGGACCTCAACCGTCGGCTGCGCGAGGCCGGTGGCTTGGTCTGGTTCACGCCGAAGCTGCGGGTGCTCTACCGGCCCCGGCCGACCCTGGCCCAATTGGCGCGGCAGATGCTGTCGACCGGGCTGTGGCGCGGAGAACTCGCGCGGCGCTATCCGGCGGCCAACGGCATCCGTTATTTCGTGCCGCCGGCCATGGTGCTCGGTGTGACTCTCGGGGTGCTCCTCGGCCTCGGGGGGCTCCTGCAGCTGGCTCTCGGCGCAACGCCGTGGCTGCTCCTCGGCCTGATTGTTCCGGCCGGGTACCTGCTCATCGTCGTCGCCGCGACTCTCGCGGTGGCCCGACCAGACGGATTTCGTGCAGGACTGCATTTTCTCGTAGTCTTGCCGTGCATTCACTTCTGCTGGGGAATCGGCTTCGTCCTCGGATATCTCAAGCTCACCAGCAACATCACGGCACACACGGGAAGGTGAGCAGATGACCAGTTCGCCCCACATCTCGCCCAACCGGCCGGCCCGACCGGAGTCCATCGCCCAGCTCCGAGCCGTCGCCCAGCCGCCGGAGGTGCGTCTGCGTGCCAACGCCGAGCACTGGACGGCAAGCCTGTACCTGCGCGACCTGTCGCCGTACCTGACCTGGATGCTGCTGAAAACCCGCATCTCCGCCAACGGCGTGACCGCTCTGATGATCCTGGCTGGCTGGTTGACCGCCGCAGCGCTGCTGATTCCGGGAATCTGGGGCGCACTGCTGGCCCTCGCCCTCAGCCAGGTGCAAATGCTGATCGATTGCTGTGACGGTGAAGTCGCCCGCTGGCGCGGCACGTCCTCACCCGCGGGGGTGTTTCTCGACAAGGTCGGGCACTATTCCACCGAGTCGCTCATTCCCATTGCCCTCGGCTTTAGGGCAGCCGCATACCCGTTCGAGTCGCCCGAGGATTTTCTCTGGACCAGCCTCGCGCTGCTGCTCGCCCTGATCATCGTGCTGAACAAAGCGCTCAACGACATGGTGCACGTCGCCCGCGCCAACGCCGGCCTGACCAAGCTCGCCGACACCCACGGCGAGAAGACCCCGACGCCCCGCCTGATCGCCCGCGTTCGCCGTCTCGCGCGCTTCGTGCCCTTCCACCGGCTGTACCACTCGGTCGAGCTGACCATGGTCATCTTCGCCGCGGCCGTCATTGGGCTGGTGATCGGGCAGCCGATCGTCGACCGGGCCGTGCTGAGCATCCTGGTTCCGCTCGCATTTCTGTCGCTCATCGGTCATTTCGTGGCCATTATGGCGTCCAAGCGTGTCCGTTCCTAGCTTTGGCTCCGCTACCCCGACGGTCGGTGTCGTGGTGCTCACCCAGGGCACCCGGCCAGAGGACCTCGACCGCGGAATCCGCTCGGTGCTGGCCCAGCAGGGGGTTACCCTCGACGTAATCTGTGTCGGCAACGGCTGGCAGCCGACCGGCCTGCCTGGCGGCGTGCAATCGCTCGGGCTGCCGACGAACCTCGGCATTCCGGCCGGACGCAATCGCGGGGTGTCGCTCGTCACCGGGGACTACCTGTTCTTTCTCGACGACGATGCGAGCATTCCCGACCCGAACTTTCTGATCAACGCGATCGGCAAGCTGCGCGCCGACCCCACGATCGGCCTGCTGCAGCCGCGGGTCGAGGACCCGACCGGCGTCGAATCGCCCCGGCGGTGGATTCCGCGCATCCGCAAGGGCGAGGCCGCCACGTCCGGACCGGTGTTCTCGGTCTGGGAGGGCGCCGTGTTGCTGCCGCGGACCGTCTTCGACGCGACCGGCGGCTGGGCCGAGCCGTTCTTCTACGCCCACGAGGGCATCGAACTGGCCTGGCGGGTCTGGGACCAGGGCCGGGTCGCCTGGTATGCCGGCGACCTCGTGGCCAACCATCCGGTGATCCTGCAGACCCGGCACGCCGACTACTATCGCTTGAATGCCCGCAATCGGGTTTGGCTCGCCCGTCGCAACCTGCCTGCCCTGTTGGTGCCGCTCTATGTCGGCGCCTGGACGGCAATTCAGGTGCTGCGCTGGGCCCCGAACAACCGGCCGGCCCTGCGCGCCTGGTTCGGCGGCTGGCGCGAGGGCTGGCGCAGCGATCCGGGGCCGCGGCATCCGCTTCGAGCACGCACGATCTGGCGCATGACCGTCGCCGGGCGACCGCCGATTATCTGAGGGACGGTAGGCTGGTTCGGTGGTAATTCGGAAAGACATCAGGCGTGCCGTCAAGCTGGTCAAGGATGTCGTGGCATCCCGCAAGGCGCAACACGCGCTGCGCGGCCCGCTGAAATCGCGGGAAATACGCGAGGACAACCACTTCAAGATCGCCGTCTACTTTGCCGACGGGCCGGTCAACATGTACCAGATGCGGCAGTGGTACCGGCCGCTCGCCACCCTCGCCAAGACCTGGCCGGTGCTGGTGCTCAGCCGCACCGGCGGCGGCACCCTCAAGCTCATGGACGAGTCGCCGGTTCCAGTCGCCTACGCGCGCACGGTGCCGCAGCTCGAGCGGATCGTCGCCGAGCAGGACATCCGCATCGTGTTCTATGTCAACCAGAACCCGCGCAACTTTCAGATGATGCGCTACGGGCGCTGCTGGCACGTTTTCATCAACCACGGTGAGAGCGACAAGATGTATATGATCACCAACCAGTTCAAGGCCTACGACTACTCCTTCGTCGCCGGGGACGCCGCGCTGGCCCGACTGGACCGGGTGCTCTGGGACTACGACTTCGACAAGCGCGCCATCAAAATCGGGCGCCCGCAGGCCGACTATTTCAGCGGCGAACTGCCGTACACGCGCGACGAACGCCAGGTCGTGCTCTACGCCCCCACCTGGGAGGGCGATCGGGCAACCGCCGCTTATGGCTCCGTCGCGACCCACGGGGTCGCGCTGGTCAGCGCCCTGCTGGCCACCGGAACGCATCGGGTCATCTATCGTCCGCACCCGCGCAGCGGCGTTGTCGACCACCTCTACGGTGCCGCCAATAAGACCATCATCAGCGCCATCGCCGCGGCGAACGCCCGCGATCCGCGCGCGCAGCACGTCTACGATTCCGGCCCAGACCTCGGCTGGCAGTTGGCCGTCGCTGACGTCGCCATCGTCGACATTTCGGCGATGGTGTACGACCGCCTCGCCACCGGCAAGCCACTTATTATCACCCGCCCGGTGAACCCGACGGCCGTGATCGACACGAGCGGGTACCTCTCCGACTGCGAGTGGCTGCCCGCCGAGAAGGCCGGGGACATCGTGGCCGCCGTCGACCGGCTCACCCACGATGGCGCGGCGGTCGAACGACTGCAGGGCTGGGTGCAGCGCTATTTCGGCGACACCACCCCCGGCGTCGCAACGGAGCGCCTGCACACGGCCGTGCAGCACCTCATGGACGAATGGGATCGGTTCGCGGCCGTGCACGACCACGATGCACCCATCGTGCCCGATCCCACCACGATCCCCGACGACGAGCTATAGCGTCGGGTTCTGACCGGGTGTTGGGCCTCCCAGCGAACATTGCGCGCTGCTGTGCTGCACGGGCGCCCGATTGTGGCTCGCGCGCCGGGCAGGCCGCGCGCGCGAGCGGCTTGGGGTTGCGCGAGCAGCACCAGCACGACCGACGCGCTACTTGCGTGCGGGGTCGAGCGGCGATTCGAGCTGCTGCGGCTGCGCAGTCGGCCACGAAGCGGATGCCAGAGGCTCGGCCGGTCCGGCCGCCACCGGCTTGCCCCGGTGCGTTTCCAGCACCCGGATTTTCCGCACTCGTGGGTCCAAATCCGGCTGAAACCCGGTGGGCGGCGGGCCGAACGCGAGTCGTGACGCGTGCATGACCTTATTGCCCAGAATGTGATTGCCGACACCGCCGATGACCGCTCCGATGCCAAACGGGAGGACTTTGCCGAGCAGGCTGGCGCTGCCACGGGTGGCGAACTGACGCAGAAAAGCGCTCTTGAGCCGGTCAGTCAGGGGGCCCAGAACCGCTCGGGGGAGGCTGTTCGTGATGAGTTCGCCCCAGTAGGTGGTGCGGGCCGTGCCCGAACCGGTGACCTGGCCTGCGAGCTGACGCACCAGATCGCTGCCCTCCCGGCCCAGCATCATGGTCATGACCAGGGCGCGGGCTCGCTCCGGATCCTCCACGGCGATACCGTGTACCTCGCTGACTGACTGCGTGAACAGCGCCGTCGCCTCGAGAAAGCCGGCGGTCTCCAGGCCAGACAGGGCGATGGTCACGCCCGTGCCGACCCCGGGAATGACGGCGGTCGCGCCCACTGCTGCGCCCCCGGCGGTGACCGCCGCGAGATAGCGCTTCTCCAGGATGCGAACGATCTGCTCCGGCGAGGCGTGGGGATTGCGACGACGGATGCTGCGGATATGGGCCAGGACGACTGGCCGGTGAATGGCCAGAACCCGGTCGATTCCCTTCACAAACCCGGTCGGTAGGGCACCGCCCTGCGGATTCCCGCCGGTCGACGACAGCATCGGTGTGCTTTTCCTGGCCATTGATCGCCTTCCCCCTTGCCCGTCTCGTCGAGTGTACGTGGTGCGCCGGGGAACACGCTGTGCCGCGCGGCGACTCCGGCAAGACATCAAATACCACGTCTGGGCAATTGTCCAGCCGCTAGTCAAGACCGGGGCGGCCGGCTACAACTGAGGAATGCCCGAGCCGAAATCAGAAGCATCCAGACTGCTTGGCCGCCGTCTGCGCGAACGGCGCCTGACTCTTGGCTTCAATCAGGAGTCGGTGGCCCTGCTAGCCGGACTCAACGTGTCGAATTATGCCCGGATCGATCGGGGGTATGGAAACCCGACGATGTACACCCTCATTCGACTTGCCGCCGTCCTGCAACTCGAACTCAGTGAGCTGGTGATCGGCCTGGAGGTCGAACAGCTTCCGCCCACCCGGGACGCCTACCTGGCCATCAACTTTCGCTGACGATGCTTCTGGTCAGGCCTTGGGCTTGACGGCGTAGTCCGTGTTGTAGCGCTCAAGCACGTCGGTGATCGGGGCATCGAGCACAAGATCGCCCCGGTCGAGGTAGAGGCCGCGGGTGCAGAACCGACGCAGGTCTCGCTCATTGTGCGACACGATGAACAGCGTTCGGCCGCCGGCGAGAAGCTCTTCGATGCGCTGGTAGCACTTCTCCCGAAAGGCCTTATCTCCCACGGCCAGTACCTCGTCGACTAGCAGAATCGGTTCTTCCAACCGGGAGATCACGGCGAAAGCGATGCGCACCTTCATGCCGCTGGACAGATGCTTGTACGGCGTGTCGATGAAATCGGCGATCTCGGCGAAGTCGATGATCTCGTCAAAGCGTTCGGCAATTTGCTTGCGGGTCATGCCGTGCAATCCCGCAGTGAGATAGACGTTGTCGCGTACGCTCAGGTCGTCGACGAATCCGCCGGTGATCTCGATCAGCGGTGCGACGCCCTCGGTCACGTGCACCGTTCCCGTATCGGGAAGTACGACTCCGGTGACGAGTTTGAGCAGGGTGGACTTGCCCTGGCCGTTGCGGCCGACGACACCGATGGCTTCCCCCGGCTGCACGGTGAAGCTCACGTGCTGCAGGGCCCAGAATTCGCCCGGGCGGCTGCGCCGGTTTCTGGCACCGAAGAGGTCCTTGAAATTGCGACGACCGCGACGATTCCTGCGAAAGCGGATGCCGACATCCACTAGCGAAATCACCGGCAGCACCGCGGCTGTCTGGTTCACCATTAGATCTCCTTCAGAACGGCGCGCTCGGTGCGGCGGAAGACCAGCAGCCCCAGCCCGAGAAAGAGCAGGGACATGACAACGCTGATCGCAACGGCGAACCAGTCGAGTTGCTCCGGAAAAAACGCTGCCCGGTAGAGGCTGAAGATGCCGGTCAGTGGGTTGAAAGCAGCCCAGAACTGCAGTTCGGGCGGAAGATCGGTGGTGCTGTAGATGATGGGGGAGGCGTAGAAGAGAAATCGAAGGATGAGTTTGACGGCCCGTTCCAGGTCTCGAAAGAACACGACGAGCGGTGCGACGAGCAGGCCGACCCCCGCGGTCAGCGCTGCCTGAATCACCATGGCGAGGGGAAAGAACAGCGCGTCGATGTGCAGTTGCGCGCCGTACACAATGGCGAAGAGAACCAGTACCGGTATCGAAGCGAGAAACTCGATGCCCTTGGAGAGCACGAGGCGGTTCACCCAGATGGTGCGGGGAATGCGGGTGGAGCGGATGAGCTTGGCCTCGCGCAGAAATGCCCTCGTGCAATCGGAGACAGCCCCGTTGAACCACATCCAGGGCAGCAGGGCGGCCAACAGGAACACGATATAAGGCTCGGTGCCGACGTTTTTGTCAAATACCTGGGTGAAGACGAACCAGTAGATTCCGGCCATCACGAGCGGATCGAGGATGGACCAGAAGTAGCCGAGTACCGAGGTGGAGTAGCGCACGCGAAGATCGCGCTGCGTCAGCAGCCAAAGGGAATGCCGATACCGCGCGATCGGCGTGCGCTGTTCGGGGCGCACCAGGGCGTAACTACTCACGCCGTCTATCGTATGGGAGCCGGACTTGGTCTCGTGCCAGCCCACACTTACTGGGCTCTGGCCCAAACACCCCCAAAGAGTGGTCGTCAGCCCCGCAGTCGCATAGGTTAAGGATCAGCGGGTTGCGTGGATTGGTGCTTGTCGACGCAGCCACCCGCACACTAGCAAGGGAGCCCGCATGGCCTACAACGTCGCCCAGAAATTAATTTCCTCGCATCTGATAGTCGGAGAGATGATCCCCGGCACCGAAATCGGCATCCGCATCGACCAGACCCTCACCCAGGATGCAACGGGCACCCTGGTCATGCTCGAGCTGGAAGCTCTCGGCCTGGATTGCGCACGCACAGAGGTTTCCGTGCAGTATGTCGACCACAACCTGTTGCAGGCCGACAGCAAGAACGCCGAAGACCATGACTTTCTGCGTTCTGCCTGCCAACGCTTTGGCATCTGGTTTTCCAAGGCCGGCAACGGGGTATCGCACCCGACGCACATGCAGCGCTTCGGTATCCCAGGCAAGACCATGGTCGGCTCGGACAGCCACACCCCGGCGGCTGGCTCCCTCGGCATGCTCGCCATCGGCGTCGGCGGCACCGAGGTCGCGCTGGCGATCGCCGGCGAACCGCTCTACATTCGCATGCCCGAAATCTGGGGGATTCGTCTCACCGGACAGCTGCCGCCGTGGACGAGCGCCAAGGACGTCATCCTTGAAATGCTCCGTCGCCACGGTGTGAAGGGCGGTGTCAACCGGATCGTTGAGTACTACGGTCCGGGGCTGGCATCGCTGACCGCGATGGACCGGCACGTGATTGCCAATATGGGCGCAGAGCTCGGAGCAACGACGACGGTGTTTCCCGCCGATGATCAGGTTCGCACATTCTTGCGCGCGGAGGCGCGTGAGGACGACTTCGTCGAACTGCTCGCCGACGCTGATGCGACCTATGACGTGAACGAGGAGATCGATCTCGCGACGATCGTGCCGTTGATCGCGCTGCCGAGCTCTCCGGGCAATGTCGTTCCGGTGAGCGAGGTCGCCGGCCGGCCGGTCGAGCAGGTGGTGATCGGGTCATCCGCTAACCCGGGTCTGCGCGACTTCGCGATCGTCGCGGCGATCACCAAGGGACGTCAGTCCTTCCCCGGGCTGAGCCTCGACGTCAATCCGAGTTCACGCCAGATTCTGCAGGACCTGACCAAAATGGGGGCAACCCTCGATCTGATCGGGGCCGGTGCGCGGCTGCACCAGTCTGGCTGCATGGGCTGCATCGGCATGGGGCAGGCACCCGCCAACGGCAGCATCAGCCTGCGTACCATGCCGCGCAACTTTCCGGGTCGCTCGGGCACCCAGGAGGACTCGGTCTACCTCTGTTCGCCGGAAACCGGGGCTGCGGCCGCGTTGACCGGAAAAATCACCGATCCGCGCGACCTCGCCGACTTGTTCGGTATGGACTATCCCGAGATCGTCCTGCCCGAGTTCTCTAGTGTGAACCTGACCATGCTTGAGGCGCCGCTGCCGGCGGCGGAATCGCTCACCATCGCGCTGGTCAAGGGCGAGAATATTTCATCCCTGCCGGTCTTCGGCCCGCTCGCCGAGCGTATTGAGGCGCCCGTTGCGCTGATCGTTGGCGACGATATCTCAACGGATGAGATTCTTCCGGCCGGTGCGCGTGTCTTGCCGTTTCGCAGCAACGTGCCCAAACTTGCCGAATTCACCTTTGATCAGGTCGACCCGACCTACCCGACCCGCGCCGCGCTCAGCCGGGACACGACCGGCCATATGATTGTCGCCGGTGCCAACTACGGGCAGGGTTCCTCCCGCGAGCACGCCGCGATCACGCCCCGATTCCTAGGCCTGCGGGTGGTGCTGGCGGTGTCATTCGCGCGAATCCACTGGCAGAACCTGGCCAACTTCGGCGCGCTCGCGCTGCAATTCACGGATGCCGCCGATCACGATCGCATCCAGCGTGACGACGTCCTGGTGCTCGATGGCATTCGGGAGGCGCTCGCCAACGGCACCGAGATTCTCGTTCGCAACACCACCCGCAACGAGACCTATACGGTGCGGCACGAACTCTCGACCCGCCAGATCGAGATGCTCTTGGTCGGCGGTCTCATTCCGTGGCTGCGTGCCCGGCACGCACAGGGCGAGCCCGAGATCGGCGCAGCGGAGTAGCGGTACAAAGAACGGGACCGGCTCCAGCCGGCCCCGTTCTGGTTATTCGGTGCTGTCGACCACGTATCGGTAATACTCGACGCCCTCATCGAAGAAGTCGGGTCCGTTCGATGTTCCGACATGATCGACCACGAACTCGTCGTGGGCGGGCGGGGTGACGTCGATCAGGCGTCCCGCGTGCACGTCGATATATTGCGTTTCGTTCAGATCGACAGCTCCGAGCAGCGCGCGGTCGAAATTGATTCGCGCCGCCGCGTCTTGCCACCCGGCCACAACCCGCAGCGGCAGGGCCTCCGCCGCGTCGCCACTGCCATAGCCGAGGGCCAGCCAGTCCTGATCGGCCAGATCCAGGCCGTCGGTCAGGGCCTGGTGCAGGCCAGCGGCGAGCCAGGCCGGCAGGGCAGCGGTGTAGAGATTACCGAGGTCGCGCATGGCTTCCGAGCCTAGTCCGAGCTTTTCCCGAACGAGGGTGTCCCAGAGCGGGGTTTTGCGCAGCTGGTTGCGCGCCCGGCGCGCCAGCGGAAAGGCATCGCCGGTGTTTTCGGCGAGCTGCGCACCGGTGATTCCGAATGGTTTTGGAGCCAGCAGCTCAGCGCTCAGCCGATCGGCGTCGACGCCGGCTCCGGCGGCGAGTGCGCGCAGCTCGTCGTGACCGTCGGTATCGTGCGCGAGAGTGAACAGGTAGGCCATGACCCACCCGGTGGTGGGCATCTGGTGGTACGGGCGGTGCATGAACACCGCGTCGATGTCGTGAAAATAGTCGAGATTTCGGCCGGGGCGTTTGTCGAGCATCGCCGTCATCGCGTGGTGGGTGGCATCGATGTAGCAGCTGGTGGAGTAATGCCCGTTGAACATGGGCAGGTCCTGCAGCTGGCCATCGTCGCGGTCGGGCTGATTGCGAAAACGTGTAAACGGCTTGCGAAAGTCGGCCACCCGATAGTCGGAGTCGCTGCCAGCCCCGGCGAGGTCCACCTCCAGTAGCCGTGCGTCGCTCTCCAGCAACATGGCGACGGCCCCTGCTCCCTGGGTGGGCTCGCCGCTGCCACCGCGCGCGTACTCGGCGATGTCGGCGCAGACGACGATGGCCTGGCGACCGCGGCCATCCGTTGCCAGATAGCGCAGCGCAGCTTTCATGCCGTACACGCCGCCGAGGCAGGCCTGCTTGAATTCAGGCACTTCGCAGTCTCTGGCCAACAGCGGCAGGCCGGCGGCGGCGAGGGCCTCATTGACCATGCCCTTCACGATGACAGCACCGGCCGAATTGTCGGTGCTTGATTCGGTTCCGAGGGCGAGCAGCCCGACCTGGGTCGGGTCGATGTCGTAGTCCCTAATCAGCCGCCAGACCGCGGTAGCCGCGAAGGTATAGACACTCTGCCGAGGTGCGCGCATGCGAAAACTGCGTCCGACCACCGAACGGAATTTCTCCCACGGTTGGTCATTCCACTCGCACCACGATTCGAGCTGAACGCGATACGGCGGGAGGTACAGGGAAAAACCACTAATTCCAGGAGCCAACTGTGTCCACTTAACTTTCAGGTGATTGCGGGGCCGCGACGGTCACGCTATTTTAGTCGGCCAAGCTGCGAGTCGGGGCGCGGGCCGGTTCGAACGGATAACATCGGGGGCCCGGCTAAAATGGATGCAGAACCGATCGGAGCAGTCCTGTGTCACAGACCCTTGAGGCCGGCGCTACGGCCCGCGCCCGCGCACACAGCAATATTGCACTGGTCAAGTACTGGGGCAAGAACGATGCCGTTCTCAATACCCCGGCGGTCGGGTCGATCTCGATCACCCTCGACGCCCTCTACACCGACACCCGAGTGACCTTTCGCGCCGGGCTCGCGACCGATGAATTATGGCTCAACGGATGCCGGCACGACGCCACCAAGGCCAGTCGCGTTCTCGACCTGGTGCGTTATTCCCGAGGTGCCACCCTATGCGCGATCGTGGAGTCCACGAATAATTTCCCGACCGGAGCCGGGCTGGCCTCGTCGGCGTCCGGTTTCGCCGCTCTCGCCGTCGCCGCGACCGGCGCAGCCGGGCTCACGCCGACCGCGCGGGAGCTGTCCATCCTGGCCAGGCACGGCTCCGGTTCGGCCGCCCGTTCCATTTTCGGCGGTTTCGCCGAGATGCACGCCGGCAGTGCCGCCGACGGTTTGGACTCCTACGCTGAGCAGCTGCTGCCCGGCGCGGACTGGCCGCTCGCCATTTTGGTCGCTATCACCGCGCACGGGGCGAAGCCGATCAATTCGACCGTCGGCATGGGCGCGACCGCGGTCAGTTCGCCGTTCTACCCGGCCTGGCTGGCGACGGCCCCGACTGATCTCGCCGATATGCGGGCCGCGATCGCCGCTTTCGACTTCGTGCGTGTCGGCGAACTCGCCGAGTACAACTGCCTCAAGCTGCACGCCCTGATGCTCACCACCCGGCCAGCGTTGATCTATTGGAACGCCGCGACGGTCGCCGTGATGCACGCCGTTCGCGACCTGCGCGCGTCCGGCATTGCGGCCTACTTCACCATTGATGCCGGACCGCAGGTGAAGGTGCTCTGCCTGCCGACCGATGCGTCCCGGGTGCACGAGGCACTGTCGACCGTGGGCGGCGTGCTCGAGGTGCGCCAGAGCGCGCTCGGCCCCGACGCCTACCGGCTGGACTGACGTGACAGCGATAACGTCATCGGCCCCTGGAAAACTTTTTCTGCTCGGTGAATACGCGGTTTTGCACGGCGCACCGGCGCTGCTGGCGGCCGTCGATCGCCGAGTCACCGTCACGGTCGTACCGGCCGGGTCCTGGCGGCTGCACGCCCAAAGCATTGGCATCCAGCACCTCGACCTCGACGATGAGGGGCAACTACCGGCCGCTCTCAACGCCCAGACCCGGTCGACCCTGCGCCTGTTCGATACGGTGCGAGCGGCAGTGCGAGCCCGAGCCGGCGGCGGCCCGTTCGAGATCAGCATCGACAGCGCGGAACTCTCCCGCGATGGCCACAAGTTGGGACTCGGGTCGAGCGCTGCGGTGGCCAGCGCGCTCACGGCCGCCTTGGCCACGGCCTCGAGGCTGTACCTCGATCGCGCGGCGCTGTTCACGCTGGCCCAGTCGGCTCATCGGGCCGCCCAAAACGGCACGGGTAGCGGCGGAGATGTCGCCGCAAGCGTCTACGGCGGTCTGCTCTCCTATGCCGTCGGCGCGACGCCGGTGCCGTTGCAGTGGCCCAACGATCTCACCATGCTGGCCGTGGTCACCGGTGAAGGGTCGGTGACAACCGACCTGGTCGGTCGGGTGAACGACTTTGGTGCCGCGCATCCGCTGCAACACGCCCAGGACGTGGCGAGGCTGACCCGGCTCGCGCACACGGCACAGTCAGCGCTCGCCGACCGCGCCGAATTTCTGCGCCTGATCGACGACTACTTCACCGCGCTGGCCCGGCTCGACAGCCACGCCGAGGCCGGCATCGTTACCGCGCGTCACCGGGAGCTGCGCGTCGTGGCCCAGCGGGCTGGTGGCGTGTTCAAGACTTCCGGAGCTGGCGGCGGCGATGTCGGACTCGCCTTCAGCGCGAGCGGCTTGGCCGCCGAACGGCTCGCGGCAGCACTGACCGACGCCGGCGCATCCGTTGTACCGCTGGTCCTTGGCGCAGAGGGGACAAGGTCATGAGCGGCTCACGCATCGCGAAGTTCTATCGGAAGTCAGTTCAGAAACGACTGGAGTTGCTACACGAACGCGGAACGTTGAATGATGCTGACTACGCCATGCTGCAGCCCGGTGCGGGCCTGCTGAACGCCGAAACCGCCGATCGTCTCACTGAAAACGTGATCGGCGTATTTTCGATGCCACTTGGGCTCGGACTGAATTTTCAGATCAACGGCCTGGACTATTTGGTTCCCATGGTGGTGGAGGAGCCGTCCGTCGTGGCTGCGGTCAGTTCCACCGCGCTTCTGGTGCGCCAGGCGGGTGGGTTCGCCAGCAGATCCGACGAGCCGCTGCTGATCGGCCAGGTGCAGATCGTCGATGTTGCCGACCCGGCGCGTGCTCGCCAGGCTCTGCTTGCGCAATCTGAGCACATTCTGCAGCTGGCCAACAGCGGCCACGCGAACATGGTCGCCCGCGGCGGCGGCGCGCGCGGTATCGAGGTGCACCTGCGCGGAGCGACGGCGCAAAACGGCGAGCTGCTGGTGGTACATCTGCTCGTTGACACCCGCGATGCGATGGGCGCGAACCTGGTCAACTCCATGTGCGAAAGCATCGCACCCCTGGTCGAGCACATCAGCGCTGGTCGGGTGTTCTTGCGCATCCTCTCAAACCTGACCGATCGCGCCCTCGTGCGTGCCCGGGCGGTCATCCCGGAAGCCCTGCTGGCAACCCGGGACTATCCCGGCGACCGGGTGCGCGACGGGATCATTCTGGCCAGCGAATTCGCCGCCATGGACCCCTATCGGGCCACCACCCATAACAAGGGCATCATGAACGGCATCGACGCCGTCGCGATCGCCACCGGCAACGACTGGCGCGCCATCGAGGCCGCCGCCCACGCGTACGCCGCCCGCGGGCCACGTTATGCACCGTTGTCGACCTGGAGCGCCAACGACGCCGGCGACCTGGTCGGCGAACTGACCATGCCGCTGAAGGTCGGCACGGTCGGCGGTCAGGTGGAATCGAACCCGGCCGTGCGCATCGCCCATACAATTTTGGATGTCGCCTCGGCGCGCGAACTGGCCGAGGTAATGGCGGCCGTCGGGCTGGCCCAGAACCTGGCCGCGCTCAAAGCGCTCTCGACCACGGGGATCCAACACGGCCACATGCGCCTGCACGCCCGAGCGGTCGCGGTGGCCGCCGGTACCGGCCCGGCGCGGTTCGATGAGGTCGTCGAGCGACTCCTCGTCGGCGGCGAGATCAAGGTGTGGAAGGCGCGGCAGATTCTGACCGAACTCGAAGCCCGGCCGTCGCCGGTCCTCGCGCCCCCGACCGCAGTGCCCCAGGCCGCAGCGATGCCGGCCGCAGCGATGCCGACGCGTGCACCGCTCGGTGCCCGCTCGCAGGTCGGCTACGGAAAGATCATCCTGCTCGGCGAGCACTCCGTGGTCTACGGCCGCCGCGCTATTGCCGCGCCGATCGGCCTCACAGTGCGAGCCGAGGTCGTTCGCGGCGAACCTGGGCAGGCGCCGGTCATCACCGACTGGAACGTTGATGGTTCGGCGCAGGAAACGATCAGCCCCGACGTCTCACATCAGGTCGCCGCGTTGATCGCGGCGCGTCTCGGGCTGCCCGAATCCGGCGTGCGGGTCGACGTGTTTTCCAAGCTTCCGCGCGCGAGCGGCCTGGGAGCGTCGGCCGCGTTCGCCGTCGCACTGATTCGAGCGACCGCCGAGTGCTTCTCGATCGAGCTCAGCGACGAACAGGTGTCGAGCCTGGCCTTTGAGTGCGAACAGATCGTGCACGGCACACCCTCGGGCATCGACAACACCGTTGCCACCTTCGGTCGGCCGATCCTGTTTAAAAAAACGGATGCCCCGAGCGGTCACGAAATAAGCGACATTGTCACACCGCATCCGATCCCGATCGTGATCGGTCTCAGCGGTGTGCACGCCCTGACCGCGCACACCGTGGCCGCGGTGCGCGCGGCGTGGCTGCACAACCGCGCGCGTTACGATGCGATCTTCGATCAGATCGACTCCCTGGTGGGGGAGGGGGCCGACGCCCTGCGCCGGGGCGACACGGCCGAACTGGGCGAGCTCATGAACATCAATCAGGGCCTGCTCAATGCACTGCAGGTGTCGAGCCCTGAGCTCGAGCAGATGGTCGCCATCGCGCGCCGGGCCGGTGCGCTCGGTGCCAAGCTCACCGGCGGGGGCGGCGGTGGCGCGATTATCGCCCTGGCCGGGCCCGCTGGCGCCGAACCGATCCGTACCGCTCTGCACCAGGCCGGCTACACCACCTATCTCACCGAGATTAGATAATCGATCGCCGCCCCGGGTGTGGGTGATCGCTGGCTCCGTCAGGTTCACCGGCGTGCGCTGCGTCGCGAACGGAGGCTCCTGGCTACGTCACCGGGGTGCGCTCTCCTCGGCGACCTGGTCGCCCGATGCGCGCTGCAGCTCGCCCTGCAGTTCCTGGAAGTACGCGACTTCCTTCTGAATACCGGCGGCCTCGCGGGGCGAATATCCGGCGGCCGCCAACTCATGCGCGATGTGGGAATAGGCACGACCATACTCGGCCACCGCCGCGTACAGGGCAGCTCTACGCGGCTCGTTCTTCGACACGACCTCGGTGTTGTCGAGGTTTCTGGCGCAAAAATAGTTTCGGTAGTCGAGGGTACGTTTCGGCGGGGAAACCGGCTCGCACATCTCACGAAGCGCATCCTCCGCTGCATCCAGCATTGAGCGGTTGTCCTTCAATCGATTCTCCGGCATGTCAGCCCATCCTTTGCGAAGTCGGTCCTTCCAACCTACTCGGGGCGACGGGCGGTCTCGGCGCACGCGGTACGTTTGATGAGCGGAGCATTTATTGCCCGCATGACTGGTAGCTCAGAAAGAGACCCCCATTTATGCGCATTCGCGCCCATTCAACATCCTGGCTGCGCGCCGCAGCCGCCGTCCTTGCCACCGTCGCCCTGGTCACCGGGTGCACTGCCACTACCCCCACAACCGCCGCCGACGCGAACACCCTCACCTACGCCATCAACGGCGGCACGCTCAGTGGCGGCAAGATGGACATCCACTCGTCGGCGTTCCAGGCCACTGCCCTCGTGATGCGCAACTCCTTCGACTCCCTCGTCTATGAGAAAGCCGACGGCTCGTTCGTGCCATGGCTCGCCACGTCCTGGCAGATCTCGGACGACGGCCTGCACTACACGTTCGATCTGCGGGGCGATGTCACGTTCCACGACGGCGAACCCTTCAACGCCGAGGCCGTCAAGGCCAACTTTGAGCACGTCGTCGCCCCAGAGACGGCGTCAGCGGATGCTGCCAGTCTGATCGGGTACGCCGAAACCGGCGGCTTCTACGCTGGCACCGATGTTGTCGACGAATTCACCGTTCGGGTGAACTTCAGCCAGCCATACGCGCCATTCCTGCAGGCGGTGAGCACCGCCAAGCTTGGCTTCTACTCGCCGGCCACTCTGCGGGACAACGCGGCGCAGCTGCCGGCCGGTGGACCGGGCATTTCGGTGGGAACCGGACCTTACGTGCTGAGCGAATATACGCCAGACCAGGGCATCGTGTTCACCGCAAACGAAGACTACGACTGGGCGCCGGAGGGGAGCTCCCATCAGGGCGCGCCCGCCATCGACACGCTCGAGTTCCGCATCCTTCCCGAATCCTCGGTGCGTACGGGCGCCCTCACGAGCGGCCAGGCGCAGATCGCCAGCGACATCACCCCGAACACAGTGAGCCAGATCGGCGACGACTTCTCGATCGAGAACGTGACTATGCCGGGCCTGCCGTACACCCTGTTCCTGAACGAGGCGCACGGCGTCTTCGCCGACGAGAACGTGCGCCGTGCCTTCGCGCTCGGGGTCGATATCGGTCCGGCCGTCGAGACCATCTACCAGGGACAGGCGGAGCGCGCCTGGAGCATCCTCTCCCCGGCCACGCCCAACTCCTACGACCCGAGCCTCGAAGACAGCTGGGCGTTCGACCCAGATCAGGCCAATGCGCTGCTTGATGCGTCCGGCTGGACCGAGCGCGACTCCGAGGGGTACCGCACCAAAGGTGGAGCCCGACTGAGCGCCCAGTGGCTCGCCTACACCCCGGTCTCCGACGCCAACGCAAGCCTCGGCGACGTGGTGCAGTCTGACCTGCGCGACATCGGGTTCGAAATCGTGCGCGACAACCGTGAGATCGCCCAATACTACGAGGCCTTCGACGCACGCGACTATGACCTGTCCGACTGGAGTTTCCCCAGCGTCGACGCCGACGTCCTGCGCGCCCACCTACACAGCGGCGGCTATAAGAACGGCTCGTCTACGGCCGACCCGGTCGTCGACCAGCTGCTCGACGACGCCATCGCCACGAGCGATCCGACCGAACGCGAAGCGCTCTACCAGCAGCTGCAGAAGTGGAACGCGACCCATGTGGTCATGGTTCCGATCACGGTGCCCACCGCCATCACCGCCTACAGCAAGACCATCGAGAACCTGAGCTTCGATCTGTATGGGCAGCCGCTCTTCTACGAGGCGGCGCTCACGACCGCGCCGTGACCGCGCACCGCGAGGGCCGTGCGCGTCGATCCGGCCGACCGGGCGCCCGCCTGGCCGGCCGGATCGGCGGCATGATTCTCGTGGTGTGGGGCGCCGCCACCGTGGGCTTCTTCTCGCTGCGGTTGATCCCCGGCGACCCGGTGAACGTGCTCGTGGGGCTCGGCAACGTGTCGCAGCGAGTGCGCGACCAAATCCGAGCATACTGGGGCTTGGCTGACCCGCTTCTCCTGCAGTATTTCCACTACCTCGGCCGCCTGCTGCAGGGTGACCTCGGCACGTCGTATCGCATGCAGCAACCCGTCGCCGCGGTGATCGGCCAGCAACTCGCGCCGACGATGGAACTGATGGGCCTCGCCATCTCGTTCGCCGTGCTGATCGCGTTCGGGTCGGCGCTGCTCGGCCGCGGCAGGCGCACCGGTCCGGTGGCTGGCCTGTTCGAGCTCGTGGCGGTGTCCTCGCCCACGTTTTGGATCGGCCTGGTGCTGATTGGTGTTTTCGGCTTCGGACTGGGTTGGTTCCCCGTGGTCGCCACTGCCGGGTTCGGCGCGCTCGTGCTGCCCGCCGTGACCCTCGCCATTCCGGTGGCCGGCATTCTCAGCCAGGTGTTGCGCCAGGGCCTCGACGACGCGGCCGCTCTGCCCTTCGTCGACACAGTGCGCGCCCGTGGAGCGAGCCAGACCCGCCTCGTGCTGCGGCATACCCTGCGCCACGCCGCAGCAAACAGCGTCACCCTCACGGGTTACATCGTCGGTTCCTTGCTCGGCGGTTCGGTGCTGGTAGAGACCGTCTTCGCCCGTCCCGGACTCGGACGCGTGGCCCTGAACGCCATCGTCAATCGGGATGTGCCTGTGGTGCTGGGCATTATTGTGCTCGCCGCAGTGTCGTTCTCGTTGGTCAACCTGCTGGTCGACTTCGTGGCCGACCGTCTCGACCCGCGCCTGGCGACCGAGCAGGCCTACGCGTGAGCATTCTCACCGCCGCGCGCTCCCGAACCGCCCGCACCCGACACGTGACCCGGATGCCCACACCGGCCCTCTGGGTGGCCGCCGGCTTCCTATTGATTGTCTTGATGTCCGCATTGTTTCCTCGGTTGTTCACCGGGGCTGATCCCGTGCGCACGGACATCGGCGCTGCGCTGCTGGCGCCCGGCCCTGGGCATCCGTTTGGAACCGACCAGGCCGGCCGCGACGTGTTCGCACGTGTCATCTATGGCTCGCGCTACTCGCTCGCGATCGGCTTCGGGGCTACTCTGATTGCGCTCCTGGCGGGCCTGGTGATCGGCTCTCTGGCCGGGCTGATGCGCCGGGTCGGCGACGGTGTATTGAGCCGGGCGATCGAGATCGTGATGGCGTTTCCGGAGTTTCTGCTAGCGCTGATCGTGATAGCGATCATCGGGCCGGGGGAGGCGAGTCTGCTGATCGCGGTCGCCATCGCGGTGATTCCGTCGTATGCCCGCGTCGCCCGGGTACAGACCTTGGTGGTGAAGCGGGCCGGCTACGTGGAGGCCGCCCGCACACTCGGGGTGTCGCCGGCGGTCACCGTGCTGCGGCACGTGGTGCCGAACACGCTCGGGCCGTTGCTCGTGATGGCCACAATGGGAATCGGCACGGCCATCACGGCCGCCGCGGGCCTCAGTTTTCTCGGCCTCGGGCCGAAGCCGCCCACACCGGAGTGGGGGCTCATTCTCTCCGAGGGACGCAACTTTCTCGCTACAGCCTGGTGGATCGCTGTGTTCCCTGGACTCGTGATCACCGCGACCGTGGTCTCGACGAGCGTTCTCGGACGGCACCTGCAGGCCAGCGCGGCGGGGCGGCAACGATGAGCGTCGTGAGTGTGCGCAACCTGCGCGTCGTCGTGCCGGGCGGGGCCGCCGTGGTCGATGGGGTGTCGTTTCGCATCGAGGCTGGGCAGTGCCTCGGCATCGTGGGGGAGTCCGGTGCCGGTAAGACCCTGACCGCGCGTAGCCTGATTGGGCTCGCCGGCACCGGGGTCACCGCCGACGAACTGACGGTGGCCGGCGTCGACGCCCGCGCCCTCTCCCCTCAAGGCTGGCGGGGCCTCCGCGGGGCGCGGGTGGGGCTCGTGAGCCAGGACGCCCTGGTCTCTCTCGACCCGCTGCGCCGAGTGGGCGCCGAGGTGGCCGAACCGCTCGAGGTGCACGAACCGCAGCTCGGCCGTGTCGACCGTTCTCGCCGCGTGCTGCAGCTGCTCCGGCAGGTTGCCATGCCCGATCCGGCCCGGCGTGCCCGGCAGTACCCGCACGAGCTCTCCGGCGGACTGCGCCAGCGCGCGCTTATCGCCGCGGCACTGGCGGCATCGCCGTCGCTGCTGATCGCCGACGAACCCACGACAGCTCTCGACGCGACGGTGCAGGCGCAGGTCGTGCGACTGCTGCGTGAGCTGAAGGAATCTGGCCTCGCCCTGTTGCTGATCAGCCATGACCTGTCGATCATCCGCCAGCTGGCCGACCAGGTGGCGGTCATGAAGGACGGCCGATTCGTGGAAGTGCAGGCCGCGGCCGCCCTGTTTGCCGCGCCGCAGCATCCGTATACTCGTCAGTTGCTGGCCGCTGCCGCGTTGGGCACGGCCACGGCGCCGAAGCCGGGCCCTGTGGTGCTCGCCGCACATGACCTCGCTAAGGCATACGGAACGCTGACGGCCGTCGATGGGGTCTCGTTCGAACTGCGAGCCGGCCACACCGTGGGTATCGTGGGCGAGTCAGGCTCGGGAAAGAGTACCGTGGCACGGATGCTGCTGGGCACGCAGTCGCCCGACCATGGTTCGGTGCTGCTGAACGGCGAGCCCTGGAGCGGCCTGCCGGAATCCCAGCGCCGGGCCCGGCGGGGACGTCTCCAGATCATTCACCAGGATTCGCTGAGCGCTTTCGACCCGCGGGCGACGGTGCTGCAGATTCTGTCAGAGGCTATCGCTCTCGACGGGATTTCGCGCCGGTGGCGCACGGCTCGGGCGGTGGAATTGCTCGCGCAGGTGGCGCTGGCGACCGGGCTGCTTGGCCGGCGCGCGCACGAGCTCTCCGGTGGGCAGCGGCAGCGGGTGGCGATCGCCAGGGCGCTCGCCCGGCGGCCGAGCATCCTGGTATGCGACGAGCCGGTCTCGGCGCTCGACGCGCAGATTCAATCCCAGGTGCTCGCGCTGTTGGCCTCTCTCCAGGAATCCACCGGACTCGCCATGGTGTTCATCTCGCACGACCTTGCCGTAGTTCGGGCACTCAGTCACGAGGTCCTCGTGATGAAGGACGGCGTTGTTGTGGAGCAGGGGCCGGCGGTCGATCTCTTTGCGGCGCCGCAGCATCCGTTCACCCGCGAGTTGCTCGCCGCCCACCGGTAAAACCGGTGTTTCTGCGGTGGAATACCCTGTCGTCCTCTGTGGCGCTAGCCAAAGAGCGCCGCAACTTTGGTGAGGGTCTGGTAAACGCCGTAGAGCAGCGGAATTGCGACGAGGATCCAGCCGAGCGCAAGTCGTGCCTTCTTCATGTCAGGCCTCCCGAACGAGTTCGTGAGCCGGTGTTCGAGGCGCGTCGGATTTGTGGAATTTGGGATCGACGGGCCGCACCAGCAGATTGGCGATGAAGCCGACGACCAACAACCCCACCATGGTCAACAGTCCCGGTTGATAGGCCGCGGCAGTGAGCTTGCCTGGCGTGCCCTGGGCATCCAGGAAGGAATTGACGATCAGCGGGCCAGCGATACCGGCCGCAGACCAGGCTGTCAGAAGGCGTCCGTGGATGGCACCGACCTGGAACGTGCCGAACAAATCGCGCAGATACGCGGGGGCTGCCGAGAACCCACCACCGTAGAAAGAAATGATGATGAACCCCAGAACGACATACAGTGCCGTCGTACTGGAGCCCAGCAGCGCCAGCAGCACATACAGTGCGGTCCCGATTCCCAGATAGACCACGTAGATGTTCTTGCGTCCGGTTAAATCCGATGCTGCCGACCAGACGAACCGGCCACCCATGTTGGCGATGGAAAGCAGGCCAACGAAACCGCTGGCAACGGCGGCCGATACGAGGGACACTCCATCGTTCTGGCGGAAGAAGTCCTGGATCATCGGTGCGGCCTGTTCCAGAATCCCAATCCCGGCCGTGACGTTGCAGAAGAGCACAATCCAGACCAGCCAGAACTGCCTGGACTTGATCGCGTTCGACGCCGACACCTGATGGGTGGTGACCAGTGCCTTCCTTGTGAGCACGGAGGGGTCGAACCCCGCAGGTTTCCAGGTAGCAGCCGGTACCTTGATCGTGAAGGCGCCGAACATCATGTAGGCCAGGTAAATGACGGCGAGACTGAGGAAAAGCTTGCCCACGGCGTCACCGCTGGCGACCCAGCCGACGGCACTGGAAGGGGGATCATACCAGGCGAGTAGGGCAGTGGAGACCGGGCTGGCGATGAGGGCGCCACCGCCGAATCCCATGATGGCCATGCCCGTGGCGAGGCCCGGCCGATCAGGGAACCATTTTATCAGCGTCGAAACGGGAGAAATGTAACCGACACCGAGGGCAAAGTCAAGTGGTCAGGGCAACGCGGGGGTTTTTGCTTCGAGAAGTAGCTGGTTGAGGCGGTAGGCGGGGGTTTCGAGGTTGAGGGTGGGGCGTGGGCGGCGGTT